>NZ_VFVS01000009.1:0-220332 GCF_006442215.1 Mesorhizobium sp. B2-3-11
CCGCTTCACCGCCATCGCAAATCCCTCCGAGCAATAATCGAAGTGAATCACAATGCCAGAATTGCGCAACAGGCCCCACGAGGGGCCGAGAATGCTATACTGCGCCGACTTGCTGGAACGGTGATCTCGATTGCGCCGCGCCGGCAGAAGATCCCTCCCTGCTCATCCAAATTTGACTTTTGTCGAGAGCCGTGACTAATGTCAGGCAAGGAGGCGGCATGGCGATCCGACCGGCAGAACAGCTCATCCACAAGGCGGCCTGGCTTTACTATGCCCATGGGCTTCGCCAAGACGAAGTGGCCAATCAGCTCAACATTTCGCGCGCTTCCGTCGCCATGTATCTGCGCAAGGCGCGCGAGACAGGCATCGTCAACATCTCGACCTCGACGCAGCTCTTCACCGACGACATCATGGCGCGCAGGCTGGAAGATGCCCTGAAGCTCGACGCCGTCTGGATCGCGCCGGAAAACGCCTACCTCGCCGATCCCTCGACCGATATCGCGGTGCTGGCGGCAAGCGTCTTCCTGGAACTCGTCAGGAAGGGCGACCGCATCGGCGTCGCCTGGGGCCGCACCGTCTACACCATCGCCGACATCATGTCCTATGCCGACCTGCAGGACGTCACCGTGGTGCAGCTCTGTGGCAATCTCGGCGCGCCCTATTCCTACCGGCCCGACCAGTGCACCATGGAAATCGCGCGGCGGCTCAATGCCAAGGGCCTCAATTTCTACGCGCCTCTGGTGCTGTCGACCGAGGAACTGGCGCAAGGCCTGCGCGCCGAGCCCGTGATCCGCGATCAGCTTGCCGGGATCAGCGACTGCGATCTTGCGCTCTACTCCATCGGCGCGGTCGATGCCGACAGCCACCTGGTGAAGTGCGGTGCGCTGACGGCAGCCGAGATGGCGGCACTGCGCAAGGAAGGTGCCGCCGGTGTCATTGCCGGGCAGATCATCGATGCCGGTGGCGAGTTGCTCGACTGCAGCTACAACCGGCGGGTCATCTCGGCGGGGCTTGCTTCACTGCGCGTCATCGGGAAGCGGCTGATGGTCGTGCAGGAAGACAGCAAGTTCGAGCCGCTGCTCGCGGCAATCGCCGGCGGCCTCTGCACGCATCTGGTGGTCGGCGCGCATATGGCGCAGCGGCTGCTCGATCATGCCGGAGCGTCAGCAGAAAAGGCATCCTGAAAACCAACCCTTTGCCGACGCATTGTCATCAAGGCGTCGCGGCATTCCTGTTTCACCATCAAAAACAGCAACTGGACGAAGCGAACATGAAGAACCTGTGGAACGACGACGCGGCTGAAAAACTCGTTGCCGACTATGCGAAGAAGGGCGTCGGCCACGACCTGGCCTTGCGTGTCTACACGACGCGGCTTCTGGGCGGCGTGCCACAGCTGGTCCTGCATGGCGGCGGCAACACCTCCTGCAAGATCAAGGCGACCGACCTCGTCGGCGACGAGTGGGACGTTCTGTGCGTCAAGGGCAGCGGCTGGGACATGGCCGTCATCGAGCCGCAGGGCCTGCCCGCCGTCAAGATGGGCGCCCTGCTCAAGGCGCGCAAGCTGGACAGGCTTTCCGACGAGGACATGGTCGCCCTGCAGCGGGCAAACCTGATCGACCCCGCCTCGCCCAACCCATCGGTCGAGACCCTGCTGCATGCCTTCCTGCCGCACAAATTCGTCGACCACACCCATTCGACCGCCATCCTGGCCATTGTCGATCAGGAAGACAGCAAACCGCTGGTGGCAAAGGTGTTCGGAGCAAAGATGGGCTACGTGCCCTACATCATGCCAGGCTTCGACCTCGCCAAGGCGGCGGCCGACGTCTTCGACGCCGACCCTGCGGTAGAAGGCCTGATCCTCGACAAGCACGGCATCTTCACTTTCGGCGACGACGCCAGGCAGGCCTATGACCGGATGATCCACTATGTGAACGTCGCCGAGGACTATGTGGCCAAGCACGCCAAGCCGCAGCCGGCCAAGGTGGCATTGCCGGCCAGGCTCGCGTCACCGGCGGTGGTCGCGCCCATGCTGCGCGGCGCTGTCGCGGCGCCACGCGGCGAAGGCCGCTTCGACCGCATGATCAGCGATTTCCGTACCTCGGACGCGATCGTCGATTTCATCAATTCGGCAGAGATCGCCGACTATGCACAACGTGGCGTGTCGACGCCGGATCTGTCGATCCGCATCAAGACCGGACCGATGGCGGTGCCGGCGCCCGACGCCGACAAGATCGGTGACTACAAGGCGGTGATCAAGAGCCATGTCGATGCCTTCGCCAAGGATTATCGTGCCTATTTCGAGACCAATGACGCGCTCGACGACGTCAAGCGCACCATGCTCGATCCCATGCCGCGGCTGACGCTGGTGCCGGGGCTCGGCATGTTCGGTCATGGCCGCACATTGAAGGACGCCAGGATCGCATCGGACGTCGGCGAGATGTGGATCGAGGCCGTGCGCGGCGCCGAGGCGGTCGGGCGTTTCCACCCATTGTCCAAGGCCGAGCTGTTCCCGCTCGAATACTGGTCGCTGGAACAGGCCAAGCTTGCCTCCAACAAGCCGAAGCCACTGACCGGACAGGTGGTGCTGATCACCGGTGGCGCCGGCGCGATTGGTGCGGCGACCGCAAAACTTTTCGCCGACAATGGCGCTCATGCCGTCGTCGTCGATCTCGACGCCGAAAAGGCCGCTGATGCCGCTGGGAAAGCCGGCAACAATTCGATCGGCGTTGGCGCCGACATCACCGACCCGGACCAGATGCGCGCCGCATTCGACAAGGCGATCGCCGTGTTCGGCGGCGTCGACATATTGGTGTCCAACGCGGGCGCCGCATGGGAGGGCCGCATCGGCGAGCTTGACGATGCGCTGCTGCGCAAGAGCTTCGAGCTCAATTTCTTCGCCCACCAGTCGGCGGCGCAGAACGCCGTGCGCATCATGCTCGAACAGGGCACCGGCGGCGCTCTCTTGTTCAACACCTCCAAGCAGGCGGTCAACCCCGGCCCGAAGTTCGGCGCCTATGGCGTGCCGAAAGCAGCGACGCTGTTCCTGTCCAGGCAATACGCGCTCGACTACGGCGCCCATGGCATCCGTTCGAACGCCGTCAACGCCGACCGCATCCGCTCGGGCCTCTTGACCGACGCGATGATCGCCAGCCGCTCGGGCGCGCGCGGCGTGTCGGAGAAGGACTACATGTCCGGCAATCTGCTCGGCCAGGAAGTGACGGCGCAGGATGTGGCGCAGGCCTTCCTGCATCACGCCCTGGCCGACCGGACGACCGCGGATGTGACGACAGTCGACGGCGGCAACATTGCCGCGGCGCTGCGGTAGGCTTGCTGCTGAACGATCGCAGCAATCAAAGGCAAACGCCTTGCCTCGGCTGATGAGTTGTTCAAGGATTTGGGGATCTAAGCGTGCCAGCCCCCATTCGCTCCGGGCAATTTCGCCGGGATGTGAAGCGTGTGGAAAGGCGTGGCAAGGACCTGGGCAAGTTGCGCGATCTGTTAGGCTCATCGCCGGACAAGAACTGCCGGTGGCGTACAAGGATCATCCCCTGAAAGGGGATTGGAAAGGCTTTCGTGACGCGCATATCGAACCAGACTGGCTCCTGATCTACCGCGTTGTCGGCGACGAATTGCAGCTTGCCCGTACCGGTTCTCATTCCGACCTGTTCAACGAGTGAACGTCATCGAAAAAGCCGCCCGCAGCGATTTGCTGCAGGGCGGCTTTCATTTCGTCTCAACTCGATAATCAGTGAGAATCTGTGCCGAACGCTACTTCGCGTTGGGGTTCGGCATCCAGGCAGGCATGGCGACGTCGGCGTGGGCGAACTGCGGCAGCTTGGCCGACAGGTCTTCCATGTTCTTGATGTCCTTGTCGATCAGCTCTTTCTGGGTAATCAGCGTCGGCGGCACGATGACGTTGTGGCCGGGATCTTCGCCGGCGAGCAACTGCGCCAGGGCGCGCACCGAGACCTGGCCGACGACGGCCGGGTTGGTCGCGGCGGTCGCCGCCCAGGCACTATCGGGCTCGCGCATCGCCGCGATGTCGGACGTCGAAATGTCGGCCGAATAGATCTTGATCTTCTTGTTCAGGCTCGCTTCGTCGACGGCGATCTTCACGCCCTTGGCGAATTCGTCATAAGGGGCGAACATCACGTTGATGTCGGGGTGCGCCGACAGCACCGAGCGTGCCTGGTTGGCGACGGAGTTGGCGATCGGATTGTCGAGCGTGCCGAACATGGCAGCTTCCTTGATGCCGGCATATTTCTTCTTCACGTCGACCCAGGTTTCGTTGCGGCGGTCGAGCGGCGCGATGCCGGCGACATAGACATAGCCGGCGTTCCAGCTTTCGCCGTTGTCCTTGACCGCCTGTTCGAGCGCTAGGCGCGCCAAGTCCTTGTCCGACTGTTCGATCTGCGGGATCTTGGGGTTTTCGACATTGACGTCGAAGGCGACCACCTTGATGCCGGCGTCGACGGCACGCTGGGCGGCGTCCTTCATCGATTCCGTCAGGCCGTGCTGGATGATGATGCCCTGCACGCCGAGCGCAATGGCCTGATCGACCATGTCGGCCTGAAGGGCGGCGTCCTGGCGGCTGTCGAGCACGCGCAGGTCGATGCCGAGCGCCTTCGACTGCGCCTCGACGCCCGACAGATAGGCCTGAAAGAAGTCGCCGGTCGAGAGATAGCGCACCAGCGCGATCTTGACGCCGGGCTTGTCGAACGGCGCCGGCTTATCGGCGGCCAATGCCGGGACCTGCATCAGCATGGTTGCGCCGGCGAGCCCGAGCGCCACTTTCCCCAGAAGTCTTCTTGTGATGTTCACCTTGTTTTCCTCCACTTTTGTTGAACCCAAAATCCTATCCGGCCGAATGCTAGTTCCTGCCCCTGCCCGAAAGGGCAAAGGTGAAGACAAGGGCGACGACCAGAACCACGCCCTTGACGAAATCCTGCGTGTAGTAGGGCGCGTTCATCATCGTCAGGCCCTGCAGCAAGATGCCGACGAACAGCGCGCCGATGGCGGTGCCGAAGGCGTTCGGCTTCGCGGCGCCAAGCACCGCGTAGCCGATCAGCGCCGCGGCAACCGCATCGAGCAGCAGATTATTACCCGAGGCGATGTCGCCGCGTCCAAGCCGGGCGGCGAGCAAAATGCCGCCGATCGAGGCAAAAACTCCTGAAATAACGTAGGCCCAGATCTTGTATGCCTTGACAGGCGCGCCGGCGAGTTCGGCGGCGCGCTCATTGGAGCCGACGGCGTACATCATGCGGCCGAAGCGGGTGTATTCGAGGAAGAACCAGATCAGCACGGCCAGCACCAGAAGCACGACGACCGACACCGGAATGAGGTTCGGGATGAAGAAATCGAAGCGGTGGCGGCCAAGCGCCAGGAAGGCATCGGAGAACTTGCCGTTGGCGACCGAGCCGTCGGGCATGGTCATGCCGGTGGCGATCGAGCGGCCTTCTGTCGGGATGCGCTGCAGGCCGACCAGCAGGAACATCATGCCGAGCGTCGCCAGCAGGTCCGGCACGCGCATGTAGACGATCAGCCAGCCATTGATCAGGCCGACTAAGGCGCCGATCAATAGGCATACGATGACCGCCACGAACGCGTTCTGCTCCAGCACCACCATGACATAGGCCGCCGCCATCATGGCCGAGGTCGCGACCGAACCGATCGACAGGTCGAAGCCGCCGACCACCAGGGTGGCAGTAACACCAAGCGCCAGCACGCCGGTGATGGCGACCGACTGGAAGATGAAGACGGCACTTTGCGGCGAGACGAACCCGTCGGCGGCGATCGCGAAATAGGCGACCAATCCGAACAACAGCACGATGAATCCATAGCGGATGGCGTGGTCGCGCAGCGTCATTCCGCGCACCCCGGCGCCACTGCGGTTTTTACCCAACTCCAATCCATGGTTTCTCCAATCCAATTCCATCGGCCGCCACGCTCAGGCAGCGCTGTGCAGCGGTCCGCCCGCGACCTCGGCCAGCAGGCGATCTAGATCGACATCGGCGTTGCGGTGTTCGCCGACGATTGTGTGCTCCGACATCACCAGGATGCGGTCGGCAGTCTCCAGCGCTTCGTCGAGTTCGGTGACGAACAAAAGCGTGGCGCGGCCATTGGCGCTTGCCCTCAGCTTGGCCGCGATGTCGCGCCGGGCCGAAATGTCGACGCCCTGGAACGGCTCGTCGAGGATGAACAGTGCGGCATTCTGGGTCATCCAGCGGGCGACCATCACCTTCTGCTGGTTGCCGCCAGACAATGCCGACATCTCATCCTTCTCGGAGCGGCAGACGATGCCGAGCTGCTCGATCTGCCGGCGCGCGGTGGCGCGTTCGAGGCGGCGCTTGAGCACGCTGAAATTCGACATACGCTTCAGGAAAGGCAAGCTGACATTGCGCTCGATGTTGAAGCCGCCGACAATGCCGCTGGTGGCGCGATCCTTGGCGACGAGGAACACGCCGGCCGCGATCGCGTCGCCCGCCGAGCGCGGCGCGTAAGGCTTGCCGTTCATCATCATGGTGCCGGCGAGTGGTCGGCGCACGCCGAACAGCGTCTCGGCAAGAGCGGTCTTGCCGACGCCGACGAGACCGGTGACGGCGACGACCTCGCCATCGCCAAGCGTCAGCGAGATCGGCCGGGCGCCCTGCGCGATCCGCAGGCCTTCGATCGTCAGGACCGCCCTGGCGGAACTCCTGGCGACGACACGGTCGAGATGGATCTTGCGGCCGAGCATGGCGTTGACCGCGCCCTCATAGTCGAGCGGCTTGGTGTCAAAGGTGCCCGAGACGACACCGTCGCGCATCGAGACGATGCGGTCCGCAAGCTGCCTGATGTCCGACATGCGGTGCGAGATATAGAGGATCGCCACGCCTTGCTCGCGCAGCCGGTCGACCAGCGCGAACAGCCTGTCGGCTTCGGCGCTGGAGAGCGACGAGGTCGGCTCATCGAGGATCAGCACTTTCGGCTGGTGTGCCAGCGCCCGGGCAATCGCCACCATCTGGCGATCGGCGAGCGAAAGGTCACTGACGCGCGCCTTCAAATCGATATCCAGCCCCATGCGGTCGGCGACCGCCTTGGCTTCGCGGCGCACGCGAGCGGGATTGAACAGGGTCGGCGAGCCTTTGCCGCTCAGCCTGTCGAGGGTGAGATTGGTGGCGACGTCGAGATCGGCGACGACACCATCATTGATGTTCTGGTGCACGGTGACGACACCCGCGCGGATCGCTTCCGCCGGCGTGTTCGGCGCAAAATCCTGCCCGGCAAGCGTCATCGTGCCGCCGCCACGCTCGTAAACGCCGCTGACGATCTTGACGAGGGTGGATTTACCAGCGCCGTTGGCGCCCATCAGCACGGTCACTTCACCGGCATGGAGGTCCAGCGCGATGCCGCCAAGCACCTCGTTGCGGCCAAAGGATTTCCTCAGTCCCTCTACGCGGAACACGGCATTGCCGACCATGCGTTCCTCCCTGACCGTGACGCTATGGTCAATATCGGCAATTGTCAACACGATTGACAATTGCCAGACGGCTTCCTAGCTTGGCCTCGCCGTCAAGGCTCCCTTATGATGGGAGCACACAGGCGGGAGGGACAAGGATGACTGGGAAATTGCCGTTCGAAGCATTGTCGGTGGAGACGCTCGCAACACGTCTCAGCACGAACGAAGCGCTGTGCGCGAAGATCGGCAAGGATGCGAGCGCCTGGAAGGTCCGCGAGGTCGGGGACGGCAATCTGAACCTGGTGTTCATCGTCGAAGGCGCCAGCGGCGGCGCCATCGTCAAGCAAGCCCTGCCCTATGTCCGGCTCGTCGGCGACAGCTGGCCGCTCCCCTTGAAGCGCTCCTTCTTCGAATACCACGCACTGACCCGGCAGGAGGCGCGCGCGCCGGGCTCGGTGCCGGCGATCTACTACTTCGACGAGGTCCAGGCGTTGATCATCATGGAATATCTGTCGCCGCACATCATCCTGCGGCGGGCGCTGATCGAAGGCCGGCAGTTGCCGAACATTGCCCGGGATATCGGCCTGTTCATGGCCCGCACCCTGTTTCGCGGGTCCGACCTGTCGATGGTGACCAAGGAGCGCAAGGCGGACCTGGCGCTGTTCGCGGACAATGTCGAGCTTTGCGACATCACCGAGAACCTGGTGTTCTCAGACCCGTATTTCGACGCCAAGATGAACCGCCACACCAGTCCGCAGCTCGACGGTCTGGTGGCCGAACTGCGGGCCGATCGCGACCTCAAGGTGGAGGCGCAGCGGCTGAAGCATCTCTTCACCGCCAATGCCGAGACGCTGCTGCATGGCGACCTGCATTCCGGCTCGATCATGGTCACCGATCAGGAAACGCGGATGATCGATCCGGAATTCGCCTTCTACGGTCCGATGGCGTTCGACGTCGGCATGCTGCTCGCCAATTTCTGGATGTCGTTCTTCTCGCAACGCGGGCATGAGCAGAAGGGCATGCGCGACGCCATGCGTGCCTATCTGCTCGATGTCGTGGTCGAGACATGGGCGGTGTTCCGCACCGAGTTCTCGCATCTGTGGCGCACCGAGCGCACCGGCATGCTCTACCAGAAGAGCCTGTTCGAGGATCAGGGCGACAGGCTGGGCGCCGAGCAGGCGCTCGATCATGTGCTGCACCAGATCTGGACCGATCTGCTCGGCTTTGCCGGCATCGAGGTGCACAGGCGCATCCTCGGCCTCGCCCATAATGCCGACTTCGAGACCATTACCGATGAAGATCTGCGCGCCAGTTGTGAGGCGAAGGCACTGAAATTCGGCCGCCACATCGCCGTCAACCGGCGCCAGATTCACAGCATCGACGAGGTCAACAATCTGGCCGCGCTGATCGAACAGGAGAACAGCATTTGAACGTCGGCGACCGCCACTATCGGACCATCTGGCTCAGCGACGACGGCCGCTCGGTGGAGATCATCGACCAGCGCTGGCTGCCGCATGAATTCCGCATCGAGAAGCTTGGCACGGTCGCCGGTATCGCCACCGCGATCCGCGACATGTGGGTACGCGGCGCACCGTTGATCGGGGTCACCGCGGCCTACGGCGTCGCCATGCAAATGGCGCACGATCCGTCCGACGAAGCGCTCGACAGCGTGTGGGAAACACTGCACGAGACACGACCGACGGCGATCAACCTGCGCTGGGCGCTGGACGAGATGCGGCGTTTCCTGCGGCCGTTGCCGGCCGGACAACGCGCCGCTGCCGCCTATCGGCGCGCCAGTGAAATCGCCGACGAGGATGTCGGGCTCAACCGCGCCATCGGCGAGAACGGTCTCGCCATCATCAAGGACATCGCGGCCCGCAAGCAGCCGGGCGAGCCGGTCAATATCCTCACCCATTGCAATGCCGGCTGGCTGGCGACTGTCGACTACGGCACAGCCACCTCACCGATCTATCTCGCTGTGGAAGCGGGCATTCCGGTCCATGTCTATGTGGATGAAACACGCCCGCGCAACCAGGGCGCCCAACTGACCGCCTGGGAAATGGCCGGCCATGGCGTGCCGCACACGCTGATCGTCGACAATGCCGGCGGCCATCTGATGCAGCGCGGCGCGATCGACATGGTCATCGTCGGCACCGACCGCACGACAGCCGACGGCGATGTCTGCAACAAGATCGGCACCTATCTGAAGGCGCTCGCCGCAGCCGACAACGACGTGCCGTTCTACGTCGCGCTGCCCTCTCCCACCATCGACTGGACGGTGGGCGACGGCCTCGCCGAAATCCCGATCGAGGAGCGCTCGGGCGACGAGGTATCGCTGGTCTGGGGCAAGACCGCCACGGGCGAGATCGCCCAGGTGCGTGTCTCGCCCGAAGCGACGCCGGCAAGGAACCCCGCCTTCGACGTGACGCCGGCACGGCTGGTGACCGGACTGATCACTGAGCGCGGCATCGCCAAGGCATCGCGCGAAGGGCTGAAGGCGATGTTCCCCGAGCGGGGATAATCAGAACCGAGCTGCGTCATCCGTTAGAGCGGTCCAGCTGGAATCACCGGCCGCTCCAACTCTCTGTTTTCACGCAATTCCCAACGGAAACCGCAGCATAGTTTTCCTGGAATTGCTTCAGTAGAGCGGCTTGCCCATGTGCTTCGGCGTCGGCCATTGCGCCGTGATGCCGGGCTGCACCGGCCGTTCGAGGTAGGTCGCCAGAACCACGTAGCTGCGCGTCGAGGTGACGCCGGGTGTCTCGTAGAGACGCAACAGCAGTCCTTCGAGCGCCTTGGTGTCCTCGGTACGCACCTTGAGCAGGACACATGTGTCGCCGGCGACAGTGTGGATCTCCTCGACCTCGGGATATTCGGAGATCGCCATCAGTTCCGGGGTCTTGCCCCAGCCGCTGGTGTCGATGTGGACGAAGGTGAGCAGCGGCTTTCTCACCGCGTTGGGATCAATGATGGCGGCCGTGTTGCGGATGGCGCCGCTGCGCCGAAGCCGCTTGACGCGCTCATGCGCTGCCGGCGGCGACAGGCCGACACGTTCGCCGAGCTCGGCGTAACTGACGGTCGCGTCGTCGACCAGAACGCCTAATATCTTTCGGTCGGTCGCGTCGACATCCCGGGCCGCCGGCCTGTTCCGCTGAATGCCATCTGTTTCTTCATCCATGCCGATATTCCCGATTGTCACGGAATTTAATACGGCCATTATGATGATATGTCGAACAGTGATCAAGCTGCAACCTTGAACGCGGACACCAGGCCGCCCATTCCGGCCCTTGCCTATCTCCTGACCGGATGCATCGCCGTGATCGGCTCGAATTCGCTGGTGCTGGGCCCGATCGCTCCGGCGGTGGCCGTATCGTTCGCGACCAGCGTTCCCACGGTGATGACGGCGGCGGCCGCCTTCGGCCTCGGCACATCGGCGAGCGCCCTGTTCCTGGCACGCCATATCGACCGGGTCGGCGCGCGCCGGATGCTGCAGGCGGCCTTGCTGCTGCTGGCATTGGCCCTGGTCGCCAGCGCCGCCGCGCCCACGGTGGCCGCGCTGGTTGCCGCGCAGCTTGTCGCCGGCATTGCCGCCGGCGTCGCGATGCCGGCAATCTACGCCAGTGCCGCGGCTATCGCTCCGCCCGGCCGCGAAAGCGGCACGATCGGCGTGGTGCTGACCGGATGGACACTCAGCATGGTGGCCGGCGTTTCGCTGTCGGCGGTGCTTGCCGATCTCGTGCACTGGCGCGCCGTCTTCGCCGCCGTGGCGCTGCTTGCCACCCTGGCGCTCGGCGGTCTCAGCGCATCGTCGCTCCCGGATGTCAGGAAGACCGGGCCGGCGCCCTCGCCGTTCGAGGCGTTCGGCATTCCCGGCATCGTGCCACTGCTGGTCGCCTGCGGCGCCTTCATGACCGCCTTCTACGGTGTTTATGGCTATCTCGGCGATCATCTTCACAGCGGACTGGGACAGGCGGTCAGCGCCAACGGTCTGGCGGCCCTCGCCTATGGCACGGGGTTCGGCACGGCGGCGCTCTTCGACGGCATCATCGATCGCCTTGGCGCGAGGCGCGTCATGCCTTTCGCCTATCTTCTCGTCGCCATGATCTACGTGGCGATCGCCGCGACCAGCGACAGCTATGGCCTGACGCTCGCCATGATGGCCGCCTGGGGGCTTGCCAATCATTTCGGCCTAAACGTGCTGGTGATGCGCCTGTCGGCGCTCGATCCGTCACGGCGGGGCACGATCATGGGCCTGAACAGCGCGGTAACCTACCTCGCGGTGTTCGTCGGCACCACCGGCTTCGGGCCGCTCTATTCCGGCTTCGGCTTTGCCACATGCGCGATGGTCGCGGCGGTGCTGATGCTGGTTGCCGCCTCGGCTGCAGCGTGGCGCACCCGGTAGAGCCATCATCGCATTGCTCCAGCCGACAGAACGTGATTGGCCAGCGGCCTGTCGCGCGGTTGACAGCGGCACCCCTGCTCTTCATACAGAGCGCGTTAATGTTCTCAGGGCGGGGTGAAAGTCCCCACCGGCGGTAACGGCTTCGGCCGAAGCCCGCGAGCGCTTTCCGGCATCGGAAAGGTCAGCAGATCCGGTGTGATTCCGGAGCCGACGGTTAGAGTCCGGATGAAAGAGAACGAAACGGAAAACGGACCGCCTCGGCGGGCCGGATTTCGTATCGTGCGTCCTGATTCTGGTTCGAAACGGAAGGATGGACCCATGAATCAGCATTCCCACAAAGACTATGAAACAACCCGCGTCGCCGTCATCAGGGCGCGCTGGCATGCCGACATCGTCGACCAGTGCGTGCAAGCCTTCGAGGCGGAGCTGGCCGAGATCGGCGGCGGACGCTTTGCCGTCGACGTCTTCGACGTGCCCGGCGCCTACGAGATTCCGCTGCATGCCAAGACGCTTGCCGGGACCGGCCGCTACGCCGCGATCCTCGGCACGGCGTTCGTCGTCAATGGCGGCATCTACCGGCACGACTTCGTCGCCGGTGCAGTCATCGACGGCATGATGAACGTGCAGCTGTCGACCGGCGTGCCGGTCCTGTCGGCGGTGCTCACGCCGCACAATTTTCACGACAGCGCCGAGCATCACCGCTTCTTCTTCGAGCATTTCACGGTCAAGGGCAAAGAGGCTGCCAACGCCTGTGTGCAGATCCTCGCCGCGCGGGAAAAGATCGCGGCCTGAAGCACTGAAGCCGGGTGGAAATCCCGGCAACAGCCGGTACTATCGGATGCATGTCGCCCAAAAAACGCGCAGCGGTTTTGGGGCGACAATGTGCATAAACAAGACCAGGAAAATGCCGAGTTCGGGAGGATGCCGGTGCAGACCAAGAAGATCATCAACGACGGCAACCGCGCCGTCGACGAAATGCTCGAAGGGATCCTGGCCGCGCATCCTCGCCATCTCACAAGCGTGGACGGCAGCCCGCGCTCGATCATCGCCCGCGACGGCGCACGGCCCGGCAAGGTCGGGCTGGTGATCGGCGGCGGCTCCGGCCACGAGCCGACCTTTCTCGGCTTTGTCGGCAAGGGGCTGGCGGACGCGGCGGCGATCGGCAACGTCTTTGCCTCGCCACCACCGGATCCGATCCTGGAATGCGCCAAGGCGGTCAGCGGCGGTGCCGGCGTCCTGTTCATGTACGGCAACTATGCCGGCGATGTGATGAATTTCGACATGGCGGCCGAGATGGCCGGCATGGACGACGTCGAGGTGCGAACCGTGCTGACCACCGACGACGTCGCCTCGGCACCGCGCGACCAGCGGCAGAAGCGGCGTGGTGTCGCCGGCAATTTCTTCATATTCAAGGCCGCCGGTGCGGCCTGCGACCTCATGCTCTCGCTCGACGAATGCGAACGCATCGCGCGCAAGGCCAACGACCACACCTTCACCATGGGCGTGGCGCTGTCGCCCTGCTCGCTGCCGCAGATGCGGCGGCCGAATTTCGACATCGGCGCCGACGAGATGGAGATCGGCATGGGCATCCATGGCGAACCCGGCATCGCGCGCGGCAAGCTCGGGACCGCCGATGAGATTGCCGACGAGATGCTCGACAGGATTTTCGCCGAGATGGCGCCGAAGCGGGGCGACAAGGTCGCGGTGCTGGTCAACTCGCTGGGATCGACGCCGCTGATGGAGCTCTACATCATGAACCGTCGGGTCAAGCAGCGGCTCGATGCAATCGGCGTTTCCGTCCACGCGACCTGGGTCGGCAATTATTGCACGTCGCTGGAAATGGCCGGCGCCTCGGTGACGCTTTTCCATCTCGACGAAGAGTTGCAGACGATGCTCGACCATCCCTGCGACTGCGCCATGTTCCGTGCCGGCTGAGGAGCGCTCCATGACCATCGCCGCCTCCGACCTGAAAAGAATGTTAGATGCCATCGCGGTGGCGATCGAAGCCGACAGGGACCGGCTTTGCCAGCTCGACGGCGTCATCGGCGACGCCGACCACGGCATTGCGATGGCGCTGGGGTTCAACGCCGTGCGCGATGCGCTGGCATCGCTCGACCTTACGGCGGCCGAGCCGACCGCACTCCTCAACACGGCGGCGAAATCGTTCCTCAATGCCGTCGGCGCGTCCTGCGGTCCGCTCTATGCCACCGCCTTCATGCGCGCCGCCGCCGCCGTCAAGGGCAAGGCGACGCTCGCGGATGCCGAGTTCGTCGCGCTGCTGCAGGCCATGGCGCAAGGCATCAAGGATCGCGGCAAGGCCGAGATCGGCGAGAAGACAATGGTCGACGCCTGGCAACCGGCAGCGGAAGCGGCCGGCGCCAGCAATGCAGCAGGAAAAGACCTTGCTGAAAGCCTGCAGGCAGCCCTTGCCGCTGCCGAGCACGGCGCGGAATCGACCAAGGACATGATCGCCGCCAAGGGCCGCTCGTCACGGCTTGGCGAGCGGTCGCTCGGACACATGGACCCGGGCGCGGCCTCGGCCGTCACCATCATCAGGGCCATGCGCGACAGTCTCTCTTAGCCCTTTGCCGCGTCGAGCCTGTTGATCGCCTGGACGTTGCCGGCCGAGGGACCCTTCTCGTCGAACTCCGAGGCCAGCCACGTGTCGACAATGGCCTTGGCCAGTTCCGGACCGATAACACGGGCGCCCATGGTGATGATCTGGGCGTTGTTGGATTTCGCCGCGCGTTCGGCCGAGTAGGTGTCGTGGGTAAGTGCCGCGCGGATCCCCGGCACCTTGTTGGCCGAGATCGAGACGCCGATGCCGGTGCCGCAGAACAGGATGCCACGGTCGTTTTCGCCGTCGACGATCGTCTGGGCAAGTTTCTGCGACAGGTCGGCATAATAACCGGCCTGGCTGAGATCGCTGACGGTGAGGCCGGGCTTGGTTGCCAGATGCGCGGCGATGACGTCGAGCAGCGGCTTGCCGGCGCTATCGGCTCCAATGGCTATTTTCATTTTTTGTCCTTTCCAGTTCGATTGATTCAGATCGCGGCCGATGCGCGGCGCAGGATGTCGATGTAGCCTTCGGCCTGCCAGGCGGAGCGGCCGATGAACAGGCCATCGATGTTGGACCGGTCGATCAGTTCCGCGGCATTGCCAGGGTTGACGCTGCCGCCATAGAGCACCGGCGGCGCGGACGGCAGCAGACCGGCGGCGACCTTCTTGATCAGCGCCTGCTGCTTGTCGGCATAGTCGGAACTGGCTGGAATGCCCTTGTCGCCGATCGCCCAGACCGGCTCGTAGGCGAACAGGATTTTTGCCCCCTTCGCCTCGCCTTCGAGGAATTGCAATGCACCCTCGACCTGGTTGGTGAGCACCGCATCGGCCTTGCCGCTTTCGCGCTCGGCCAGCGTCTCGCCGACGCAGATCAGCGGTATCAATCCATGCTTGACCGCCGCCGCCGTCTTCAGCCCGACCGTGCGATCGGTCTCGCCGAAATGTTCGCGCCGCTCGCTATGGCCGAGTTCGACCAGGTCGAGGCCGCAATCGTTCAGCATCACCGGCGAGATCTCGCCGGTCCAGGCGCCGGCATCGGCCCAATGCATGTTCTGCGCGCCGACCTTGATGCGCGTCGCCGACAGCGCCTGCCTGACTTCGCGCACCGCCGTGAAAGGCGGAATAACGAAAGGCTGGATGCGATCGTCGAAACCCGGCACGAAGCCGGCCAGCGCCCCGGCAAAATCAAGCGCCTCGGCGAGCGTCTTGTTCATCTTCCAGCTTGTACCGACCCAGTAAACCACGCGTACTCTCCTTGATCCTCAATCCTTGTCGGCGACCACCGTCAGCGAAACCCCGGCCGCATCCAGCGTCGCGCGCATCCCGGGCTCCGGCTCGCGTCCGGTGAAGACGGCCTCGAATGCCTTGAGATCGGTCAGGAAATGCAGCGCGCCACGGCCAAACTTGCCGTGATCGACCAGCAGGTATTTGCGGGTCGCCGCAGCCATCATCAGCCGCTTGGCCTGCACCACTTCCTGGTCCTGATGGAAGGCGGAGGCGCCGTGGATGGCGGATGAGGACAGGAAGGCGACATCGGCGCGCAGCGATCGCAGCGAAGCCTCGGCAAGCAGGCCGAAGAAGCCATGGAATTTCTTCGAGTATTGGCCGCCGAGCGCGATCAGGTTGATGCCTCCGGCACCGGCCAGATCCTGGATGGCGGCGAGATTGTTGGTGATCACCGTCAGCGGCCTGAGTTCCGCGAGATGTCGCGCGATACCGCCCGCCGTCGAGCCGTCGTCGATGATGACCGTCTGGCCGGGTTCGATCGTGGCCGCGGCCGCCGCCGCAAGGCGCTGCTTTTCCCCAGTCGCCTGCTTCTGCCGGTAGCGGAAATCGCTTTCGAAGAGGCTGCTCGGCTGTATCGAGGCGCCGCCGCGCACCTTGCGCAGGAAGCCACTCTCCTCGAGCTCGTCCAAGTCGCGGTGCACGGTCATCCTGGAGACGCCAAAACGCGAGGCGAGGTCGTCGACGCTGGCCGCGCCGGCGTCCACCAGGAAGTCCATGATGCCTTGCCGTCTGTTGTCGCTCTTCATTCTCGCCGACCCGCCAACGCAGAAGCCTGGCTCCTTGATCGAACTCAGACATAACAGACATTGCCGCGCATGTACCATAATTTTTGTGATAATGAGATATTTCACTGAGATATTTCGCCGGCTTTTATCGCGCCGCTGTAACAAGAATTGCTGCCGGGACGGTCTGTCACTGTTGCGGTTGCGCGGAATTCCGGCCAGAAGCATCGGTGGGCTGAACGATGCGCGGACAGCCCGCAACCACAGGTTTGAAACCAGATACGGGAGACTAATCGTTGGCTCGCATCACACTGAGACAATTGCTCGATCACGCCGCCGAATACGGCTATGGCGTGCCGGCCTTCAACATGAACAACATGGAACAGGGCCTGGCCATCATGGAGGCCGCGGAGGAGACCAAGTCGCCTGTCATCCTGCAGGCGAGCCGCGGTGCGCGCGCCTACGCCAATGACGTGGTGCTGGCCAAGCTGATCGACGCCCTGGTCGAAATCCATCCCGACATCCCGGTCTGCATGCATCTCGACCACGGCAACAACGAAGCCACCTGCGTCACCGCGATCCAGTACGGCTTCACCTCGGTGATGATGGACGGTTCGCTGAAGGAAGACGGCAAGTCGCCGGCCGACTATGCCTATAATTCCGGTATCACACGGCGTGTGGTCGATATGGCGCATTGGGGTGGCGTGTCGGTGGAAGGCGAGATCGGCGTGCTGGGCTCGCTCGAGAGCGGCGGCGGCGAACAGGAAGACGGCCACGGTGTCGAAGGCGCGATCAGCCACGACCAGCTCTTGACCGATCCGGTGCAAGCCGAGCAGTTCGTGCGCGACACTCATGTCGATGCGCTGGCGGTGGCCATGGGCACCAGCCACGGCGCCTATAAATTCTCGCGCAAGCCCGACGGCGCGGTTCTGGCCATGAATGTCATCGAGGAGATCCACCGCCGGCTGCCGAACATGCACCTAGTCATGCACGGCTCATCCTCGGTGCCGGAGGACCTGCAGGAGATCATCAACAAATATGGCGGCCAGATGAAGCCGACCTGGGGCGTGCCGGTGGAAGAGATCCAGCGCGGCATCAAGCATGGCGTGCGCAAGATCAACATCGACACCGACAACCGCATGGCGTTGACCGGCGCGATCCGCAAGGTGCTGACCGAAAACCCAAGCGAGTTCGATCCGCGCAAATACCTTACGCCGGCCATGGCGGCGATGAGGAAGCTCTGCAAGGAGCGCTTCGAGCAATTCGGCACCGCCGGCAATGCGCCGAAGATCAAGCCGATCCCGGTCTCGGAAATGGCCAAGCGCTACAAGTCGGGCAGCCTCGATCCGAAATTCGCCTGAGTTCGATCCGGTTTGCATTTCATGGACAGGAGCCGCATCGGCTCCTGTCCGATTTCTATCCGGCTTTCGGCAGCAGGCCAGGCCTGCCGGTCTCGATGAAGGGCGCCCAATAGTCGACCGACTCGCGGATCATGGCGACCACCTGATGGTCGACCGGCTCTCGCTCGCGGAACGACAGTTCGAGGCAGATCTCGTTGTCGGAGCCGCCGCCGCGGCGCACCGTCTCCAGCAGCTTCTCAGGCGTGATGCGGCCGTCCTTGTTGTGGGCTGACGTGAACGGCCAGTGGCCGCCCTTGTTCATCGACGACTGCTTGACGTGGATGATCGGTGATTTGCGGGGGAACGCCTCGGCCCAGGCATAGGGATCGATATCGGCCGGGTTGGAGGAGGTCACGTCGCCATGGTCGATGTCGACCATCATCTCCAGTGGAATGGCCATGCCGGCGGCATCGATCGCATCCTGCAGCATCCGGCAATTCTCGATCGTGTGGCCGAACTCGCGGCCAACCGACATCGGCTCCCAGAACAGGTAGGTCAGGCCTGCCGCCCGGGCGTGTTCGGCGACCTCGCGCCAGCAGTCCAGCGCGATGTCGAACAGACGCGCGCGGCGGGCGGCGTCGTCGAAGTCGCGATGCGTGAAAATGGCGAACTGCGTGCCCATGCCGCTAGCGCCAAGCTCGGCCGAGATATCGGCAAAGGTCTTGAACCAGTCGACATAGTAGCGGCGCACATCGGCATCGGGATGGCCGAAATGGTTGAGCCGGCCGTAGGGACCAGTCATGCCGGAGGTGACGCGCACACCGGTGCGGTTCAAGGCGTTGCGGAACAGGCGGACGAATTTGACGATCGTCGCCGCGGGCCAGCCCGGATTGACGAATTCGTGCGTGAGTTGAACGTCCCTGATGCCGATGCCATAGGCGATGGTGTCGATCAGATCGTCGGGCTCCGCGAAGCGGTTGACCAGCGGATTGGTGTTGAGGGAGAGCGTGAAGGCCAAGGTCGCTATCCCTTCAACGCTGTCGCCGAATAGGGGGCAGTGAGCGCCATCAGCCTGCCCTCGCCTGCCGGGTCGCGCACCAATGCTCGAAGGCCGACTTCTCCTCGGCGGACAGATGCAGGCCATGCTTGGTGCGCCGTTCGAGAATGTCGGCCGCGTCTTCCGCCCATTCCTGTTCAAAGAGGTAGTTCGCCTCGCGCTCGAAGAAATCCTTGCCGAAGCACCGCCCCAGTGCGGCGAGCGAACGGGCGCCGCCGACCACGGACCGCGTCCTGGTGCCGTAGAGCCGGCCGTAATGCTTGAGCAGCGATGCCGGCATCCATGGATACTCATTCGCGAGGTCGCCGAGGAACTGTTCGAAATCGGCATTGGCGATATCGCCGCCGGGCAAATGCGCCTTTGCGGTCCAGGCTTTGCCCATGCGGGGAAAGAATGGCGCGATCCTGTCCAGCGCGTGCTCGGCCAGTTTGCGGAAGGTGGTGATCTTGCCGCCGAAGACGGAGAGCAGCGGCGCCTGCGCGTCCGGCGCGTCGAGTTCGAAAATATAGTCGCGGGTCACCGCGCTCGGATTGTCGGCGTTGTCGTCATAGAGCGGCCTGACGCCGGAGAAGGAATAGACCACATCGTTGCGCGCAAGGCCGCGCTTGAAATAGCGGTTGACTACTTTGATGAGGTAGTCGATCTCGCTCTCATCCGCGGTCACATCCTCCGGCCGGCCTTCGTAGGGAATGTCGGTGGTTCCGATCAGCGCGAGATCGTTCTGGTAGGGATTGATGAAGATGACGCGCTTGTCGCTGTTCTGGACGAGATAGGCTTGCCTTCCCTCCCAGAACTTGGGCACGACGATATGGCTGCCCTTGACGAGGCGGACATTACGCCTGGAATTCTGGCCGGCAACGCGATTGACGATGTCATTCACCCAGGGACCGGCGGCATTGATCAGCGCGCGGGCCCGCACACTGGTCTTGATGCCGGTCCTGACGTCACGCATCTCGACGACCCAGAGGCCGCCCTCGCGGCGGGCGGCGGTGCAGGCAGTGCGGGTGAAGACCTTCGCTCCCCGTTCGGCGGCGTCGAGCGCATTGATGACGACGAGGCGGGCATCGTCGACCCAACAATCGGAATATTCGAAGCCGCGCTTGAAACTGTCCTTGATCGGCGCTCCCTCGGGCGCGGTGCGCAGGTCAAGCGTCCGGGTGGCCGGCAGCCGCTTGCGACCGCCGAGATGGTCGTAGAGGAACAGGCCGAGCCGCACCAGCCATGCCGGCCGGTCGTCAGGGCTGTGCGGCAGCACGAAGCGCATCGGCCAGATGATGTGCGGCGCCGATTCCAGCAGCACCTCGCGCTCGATCAGCGCCTCGCGTACCAGGCGGAACTCATAATACTCGAGGTAGCGCAGACCGCCATGGACGAGCTTGCCCGAGCGCGAACTGGTGCCTTCGGCGAGATCGTCCTTTTCGCACAGGATGACGGAAAGCCCGCGGCCGGCGGCGTCGCGCGCGATGCCGGCGCCGTTGACGCCGCCGCCGATGACGAAGAGATCGACGATGTCGGGGCCGACGCTCATCTTGCCGTCGCCCCGCTGCCCGATTTTCGCATCATGGCCATCGCTCTCAGCACGGATTGACCGAAGGCAGGCCGGCCAGGTAACGGCGTACCTCCTCGGCGGCCTGCTCGGCGGCATAGGTCACGGTGCGCACCGAGGCGCCGGCGATATGCGGCGTCAGCGTCACGTTGGGCAGCTGCAGCAGCGGCCAGTCAGAGGGCACCGGCTCGACCGCGAAGGTCTCCAGCATGGCGCTGGCGATCTGCCCCGAAACCAGCGCCTCGTAAAGCGCGTCATAGTCGACCAATGGGCCACGCGCCGTGTTGACGAAGATCACCCCCGGCTTCATCCGCGCGATGGTCTCCTTGCCGATCAGGCCGCGTGTTTCCCCGGTCACCCGCGAATGCAGCGTGACCACGTCGGCGCGCGACAGGAGATCGTCGAGCGCAACCAGTTCGACGCCGGCGTTGCGATCCTCGGCGCTCAACTGCACATAGGGATCGCTGACCAGGACATGGCAGCCGAAGGCGCGCAGCAGACGCACCACTTTCGTGCCGATATTGCCGTAGCCGACGACGCCCACGGTCATTTCACCGAGTTCGCGGCCGGTGCGGTCGGCGCGGTAGAGATCGCCGCGCCATTCCCCCTTGCGCAGGGCCTCGTGGCCGACCCGGATCAGCCGCGTCTCGGCAAGGATGGCGCCGATGGTGAACTCGGCCACGGCAGTGGCGTTACGGCCGGGCACGTTGACCACGGTGATGCCGTGCGCCTTGGCGGCAGCCATGTCGATGTTGATCGGGCCGCCGCGCGACACCGCGACCAGCTTGAGCGACGGCAGGCGCCGCATCATGCCTTCCGACAGGGGCGCAAGCTGGGTGACGAGGATTTCGGCGTCGCCGATGAAGTCGACGACCTCGTCGGGATGGCCGAAATATTCCTTGACCTTGTCGAGGCCTAGCGCCGGATTGCCGAACTCCATCGGCTCGTCGGGCCAGGCCGTCTGCAAGGTCCTGATGTCGAGGTCACCACTGGCAACCTTCTCGATTTTGGCGCGAAACACCTCCGGCAGCATGAAGTTGTCGCCAATGATCGCTATTTTCCTGGGCATACTCGACTTCTCAATTTTCCTGCGATGTCGCCATGGCACGCCAGACCGGCCGCAAGGCCTGATGCGCCAGCATGTAGGAGGGGGCCATCCTGTCGTAGATCGCGGCGAGGTCCGGGTCGCTCGGTTCGGCCTCGCCGAGCAACGGCGTCACCCATTCGCCGACGCATTCGTCCATGGAGGCGTATTGGCCGACGCAGACCGCGGCGATCATCGCCGCACCGGCGGCGCCGGCCTCCTCGCGCGCGCTTGTGCGCGTGTCGGCGCCGATGGCCGCACCCAGTATCTTGCGCAGCGCCGGGCTTCTGGCGGCGCCGCCGGTCAGGCGGATTTCGCGTGGCAGCGGGCCCATGGCGGCGTAGCAGTCGCGCGCCGCGAAGGCCAAGCCTTCGAAGACGGCGCGCACCAGATCGGCGTAGCCGTGGCGCGACGAAATGCCGACGAAGCCCGCCCTGGCATTGGCATCGACGAACGGTCCGCGCTCACCCGCTTCAGACACGTAGGGCTGATAGAGCAGCGAGGCCGGCTGCGAGGCCGCGATCCAGGCATCGACCAGCGCGATCATCTCGCCATTGCTGCGGGTTATGCCTTGCGAGGCGAGAATGCCCGAGGCAAGGCCAAGCACCCAGTCGATGTTGAGCGTCGCCGCCATATTGGACTGCATCTGCGCGAAGACGCCCGGCGCCGGCATCGCCATCGTATAACCGGTCGCCGCTTCGTTCAGCTGCACATCGCCGGGCGTCTCGGCCAGCCGCATGTGCATGCCGGTGGAGCCGATGATCGAGCAGCCGGGCTTGCGCTCGCGATCGAGGAGGCCGGCGCCGAGCGCGGTGCAGACGACATCGACATAACCGAGCACAACGGGTGTCCCGGCAAGCATGCCGGTGATGGCGGCAGCCGCCGGCGACAGTCCGGTGCTGTGCCTCGTGCCGTCGACAATCGGCGGCAGCAGGTGCCTGAGATCGGCGACGCCGAGGACGTCGAGCACGTCGCCGCTATAGTCGCGGGTGCGGAAGTCGCCGAAAGTGAAGGTCCCTTCGGACGGATCGGTGGCGCGTTCGCCGGTGAGCTTGAAATAGAGCCAGTCCTTGCAGTGGAACGCGGTGGCAGCCTTGCCGAGCATTTCGGGCATGGTGCGCTTCATGAAGACAAACTGCGAGCCCTGCTGGCAGGCGGCAAGCCCGCTGCCGGTCTTTTCGAAGCGCAGCCGGTCGTCGGGCCGCGCGCGGATTTCCTCAACGACGCCGGCGGCGCGCGCGTCGAGCCAAAGCCAGCCCTTGGCCACCGGCTCGCCCTTGCCATCGATGAGCCAGGTGCCGTCGCCCTGCCCGGTCACCGCGATGGCGACGGTCCGGCTGGCGAGATCGGGCACCTTGTCGGCGAGCTGGCGCAGGGTCGTGACGGCATCGGCCCAGGTGCGCGCCAGATCCTGTTCGGCGCCGCCGCCCGGCAGCGTCAGATAATGGTTCGGCGTCGCCGCGGCCGCGATCTGGCGGCCTTTCGTGTCGAAGGCGATGGACTTGATGACGGAGGTGCCGGCATCGATGCCGATCAGTATGTCGCGCATCACGCGAGCTCCATGCCGTGCGAGATGGCCATGCCGCTCGCCTGGTCGAAGAGGTGCAGGTTTTTCGGATCGATGCTGACGTTGATGGGCGCGCCAAGGTCGAGCCGGGTGCGGTCATGCTCGACCAGTACCAGCGAACCGCCGGCGAAATCGGCGGCGATGTGGGTCTGGTCGCCGAGCCATTGGTTGGCCGAGACCCTGGCCGGAACACCCTCTTTCGAGCGTCGGACCGCGTAAGGCCTGATGCCGATGACGACTCGCTCGCGGCTGAGCAACTGGTCGCGAACCGGAGCGCTGAAGGCGTCCTTGTCATAGTCGAGCGACAGCCCGTCGGGCAGCCGCAGATTGATGCGGCCGCCGACCGTCCCGACAAAGGCCTCGAAGACGTTCATCGGCGGTTCGCCGACGAAGGTTCCGGTGAACAGGTTGGCCGGACGCTCCTTGAGCCGGTCCGGCGTGTCGAACTGCTGCAGCACGCCGCCTTCCATCACCGCGATGCGGTCGGCAAGCGCGTTGGCCTCGGTCTGATCGTGGGTGACCAGGATCGCGGTCAGGCCGCGCTCCTTGATGAAATGCTTGATGCGGCCGCGCAGCACCGCGCGAAGCTGCGGTTCGAGTTGCCCCATCGGCTCGTCGAGCAGATGCAGGTCGGCTTCCCGGATCAACGCCCGGCCAAGACTGGCGCGCTGCTGCTGACCACCCGAAATGGAGCTGGGATAGCGCTCCAATATGTCCTCGATCTCCAGCAGTTTGGCGATGCTGGCGACCTTGGCATCGACCTCGCTCCTGGGCAGCCGGGCGGCCTTGAGGGCAAAGGCCATGTTCTCGCGCACGGTGAGCGGCGGATAGAGCGAGTAGCCCTCGAAGGCCATCGCCACATTGCGCCTGACCGGCGGCAAGGTCTGTACCTTGCGGCCGGCGACCGCGATCGTGCCGCGCGAGACCTCCTCGAAACCGGCGATCATGCGCAGCGTCGAGGTCTTGCCGCAGCCGGACGAACCGAGCAGCGCCACGATCTCGCCCTTGCCGATTTCCATCGTCAGGTTCTTGACGGCGTGAACGCCACGGTCGATCGGGCCATAAAACTTGTCGACGCCGGAAATGGTGAGTGCGCTGGCGCTCATGCCGCTTCTCCGCTGCGCAGATTGACAATGTTCTTCGCGCCTATGCGCTCACCGCTCGCCCTGTCGAACAGCAAGGCGCTCTTGCCGTCGACGACGATATGGGCCTTGCCTTCGCTGCGGCCCGGCGTTCCGGCCGGGCGCGAGACCAGGATTTCACGGCCGCGAACGGTGCGCACCAGGGTGACGATCTTTTCGTTGAGCGGCGTCTCGGCCTCGACCGTCACCGGAATGGCGCCGGGCTCGTTTTCGCCAACGAAATGCAGTGCCTCCGGCCTCAGCCCGATGATGCAGTCGCGACCGATGGCGATCTCGGGAACATCGGCGAGATGGACCTGCACATTGGACAGGCCGACATAGCCCCCCCTGCCATCGCGCGCGGGCTTGACGTCGAGCAGATTGATGGTCGGGTCGCCGAACAGCCGCGCGATCTCGATGTTGGCCGGCTCGCGATAGATCTGCTCGGGCGTGCCGAGCTGCCTGATGACGCCTTGCGACATCACAGCGATACGGTCGCCGAGCGCCATGGCTTCCTTGTAATCCTGGGTGACGTAGACGACGGTGGCGCCGCGATCGGCGAGCAGCCTGGGCAGTTCGAGCCGCATCTCGAAGCGCAGCTTGGCGTCGACATTGCGCAAGGGATCGTCGAGCAGCAGCAGCGGCGGTGAACCGACCAAAGCGCGGGCAAGGGCCGTGCGCTGCTTTTGGCCGTTGGAGAGAGCGCGTGGTTTGTGGCTCAGCACATGGCCGATCTTCAACAGTTTGGCGACGCTCTCGACGCCGGCCTTGATCGCGCTCTGCGACGAGCGCTTGGCCTCGAGCGGCGTCGCGATGTTGTCGAACGCGCTCATATGCGGAAACAGCGCGAAATTCTGGAACGCCATGCCGACGCCGCGGAATTCCGCGTCGACATCGGTCATGTCCTCGCCGCCGATAAGGATGTTGCCTTCGTCCGGATCGATGACGCCGGCGACCAGGCGCAGCAGCACCGTCTTGCCGGCGCCCGAGGGTCCGAACAGGACCAGCGTTTCGCCATCCGCGACGGTCAGCGACAAATTGTCGAGGACGGTCTGGCTCTTGTAGCGCTTGACGAGATTTCTGAGTTCGAGGCTGGCCATTTCTATCCTTTCACCGCGCCGAGCGACAGGCCTTCGACCAGATAGCGCTGTGCGTAAAGGGCGAGCGCCAGCGTCGGCGTGATCGACAAGACGATGGCCGCCGAAATCTGGCCGTACTGGATGCCGGATGAGGTGATGAAGGCGAGCGCGCCGACCGTCACCGGCTGCTTGTCGGCCGAAGCCAGCACCAGCGCGAAGACGAAATTGTTCCAGGCGAAGATGAAGGCGAGCAGGCCGGCCGCAGCAATGCCAGGGCCGGCGAGCGGCAGCGCGATCTTGCGGAAGGTGGCGAACCAGGAATGGCCGCCAATGCGGTAGGCATATTCGATGTCAGCCGGGATATCCTCGAAATAACCGCGCACGATCCACAGGATCAGCGGCAGGCAGATCAACTGGTAGACCCAGATCAGCCCGATATAGGTGTTGGCCAGGCCGAGCTTCTGGAAATAGAGGGTCAGCGGCAGCAGCACCAGAAGTGCCGGCGCGAACCTGAACGACAGCAGCGTGAAGGCGATGTCCTCCGAGCCGCGGAATTTGTGGCGCGCGAAGGCGTAGGCGGCCGGCACGCCGAGCAGCAGCGAAACCGCCACCGAGGTCACCGACAGGAACACCGAATTCCAGAGGTTGCGCATGAAGGCGATGTCGAGCGTGCCGGCGGCGGTCATCAGCTTACCGGTGATCAGCGCGGTGTAATTGGCGAGCGTCGGTTCGAAGATGAGCTGCGGCGGGATGCGCAGGATGGTCTCGTTGGTCTGGAACGACATCATGAAAATCCAGACGATCGGGAACATGAAGAAGATCACCACCAGCGTCAGTGCCACGCCGCGCAGGATGCGTTCGAGAAGCGAGGTATGTTCCATCGCCTGCCTCCTATGCCTGGCCGCGGGCGCGTTCGCGCAGCCTGAGCCAGTTCTTGATGAAGATGTTGGAGAGGAAATAGGTGATCGCCCACAGGATGATCATCAGCGCCGCCGAGCGGCCGACATTGGTCGACTGGAAGAAGTTGAGATAGGCCTCGACCTGGAAGACGGTCAGCGTGTCGCCCGGGCCGCCTTGCGTCATCGCGTAGATGATATCGAACTGCTGGATGGAATCGAGCAGGCGGAACAGCGTCGCCGTCAGGATGTAGGGTGTCAGCATCGGCAACGTGATGCGGAAGAAGACGAAGCTCCGCGGCACGCCGTCGAGTGCCGCCGCCTCGAAGGGCTGCGTCGGCAGGCTGCGCAGGCCGGCAAGCAGCAGGATCATGATGAAAGGCGTGTAGACCCAGATGTCGACCAGCACGACGGTCAACAGCGCCGTCGACGGCGACGAGGCCCAGCGGAAATCCTGCAGCCCGATGAGGCTGGCGAGATAGCTCAGCACGCCGAAGCCGGGATTGGTCATCAGCTTCCACATCAGCGCTGCCAGCGCCGGCGCCGTCATCAGCGGCATCAGGAGCATGATCGAGATGAAGTTGTTCAGCGTCGAGCGCTTCTGCAGCAGCAAGGCGATGGCAAGGCCCAAAAGCAGTTCCAGCACGACGGTGGTGCCGGCATAGAGCAGCGAGACTTTCAGCGTGTTCCAGAATTTCGGATCGGTGAAGAAGGAGATGTAGTTGTCGCCCCAGTTGAACTGCCGCGCCCAGGGCTGGCTCAGCCGGTAGCGCTGGAACGAGTAAACGACCGAGGTCAGGAACGGGATCAGGATGCCGATGCAGACCAGCAGGGCCGGCAGGCTGAGCACATAGGGCAGCACCCGCTTGCTGATCCTGAAGCCGGATGGCTTGAGCCTTTGCGATACCACCGCAGTCATCGAGCTGCTCCGTTGTTGCTGTCGCTTCGCCCCTGCCGGCCGCCCAAGGGAGCAAGGCGGCCGGTCGGGCGAAATAGCGGTCACCTTTCGGCACCGCATCGCAAACATGAAAAGGTATGACGAGGGCCGACCCGCCAAGCAGGCCGGCCCTCGTTGCGACTTAACCGAGACCGGCTTCCTTGAGCTGGCCATTGATGCTCTCGGCCAGCTTGTCGAGACCTTCGTCGACCGGCACTTCCTTGGACACCATCTTCTGCAGCGTCGCCGCCCATTCGGTGGTGAGATCGAAGAAAAGCGGCTGCGCCGTGAACTTGATCGAGGCGCCGGGTGCCGAGGCGTCGAACATCTCGACATAGCCCGGATAGCTCTTGTTCAGCTTCTCGCGGAAAGCTTCATCCTTCCAGACCGACTGCCGGACCGGGTTGACGAAATCCATCTTGGTGGCGCCGAACAGCGCATGCTCGGGTCCGGAGGCCCATTGCATGAAGTACCATGTGGCGTCCTTGTCCTTGGAGAAGTTGGACATCGACAGCGACCAGATCCAGATGTTCGGCGTCGGTGCCTTGGCCTCCGGATTCGCCTTGAAGGCGGCGAAGGCAAGCTTGCCGGCCATCTTGTTGTCGCCACCATTCATGAAGTAACCGAGGATATCGGCGTCGAAGATCATCGCCGAGGCGCCGGCGCCCAGATCGGTGCCCACCTGGTACCAGGTGTAGGTCGACCAGTCCTTCGGGCCGCTCTCCTGGATCATCTGCACCCACTGCTTGTGGAAAGCCTTGGACTGGGCGGTGTTCATGGCGGCCGACAATTTGCCGTCGGCCGACACATTCAGGTCCTTCTGGTCGAAATTGGCGTAAGCCGACAGGAATCCCGGATGGATGGTCGCCCAGGAGCGCGAGCCGCGCACACCAATGCCGTAGACGCCGCCGCCGACATCCTTGGTGAGCTTGGCGGCAGCGGCCACCATCTCGTCCATATTGCCGGGGACCTTGACGCCCGCCTTGTCGAACATCGCCTTGTTGTAGGTGATGTTGTTCTGCTCGAACCCCCACGGAATGCACCATTGCTTGGCATCTTCCGATCCCAGAGCTCCGCCCGGCTTGCCGTTCCAGGCGCAGGAATTCCTGACGCCTGGCAGGAAGTCGTCCCAGGCATAGTTCGGGTTGGTCTTGGCCGGATCCTTGATCCATTCGTTGAGGTCGGTGATCCAGCCGGCTGGGCCATAGGTCCAGGTCATGTACGCGCCGGTCATGAAGGCATCATATTCGGGCGAGCTCGCCGACAATGCGGCCGTCACCTTGTCGAAATAGACGTCTTCAGGGAATACGTCGTAGACGACGTTCATGCCGGTCAGTTTCTTGAAATTCTCAAGATTGGCGATCATGGCGTCGGCATATGGATGCTTGTTGAGCAAGAGCTTGATGGTCTTGCCCTTATGCGCCTGCCAGTCGAAGTCCGCGGCAAGCGCGCGGGTCTGGCCCAGGTTGAGCAGCGTGCCGGCGGTGCCGGCGGCGAGGCCCATCGCCCCAAGGCCCTTGATCAATCCGCGACGGTCGACTTGTCCGCGCAGGAAGGCGTCTATGAGGTCTTTCTCTTTCTCATGCATTTGGTCTTCTCCTCCACAGGGTAGTTTCAACTGAACCGTTGCCGGCTACCCGACCGGCGTCTCTTCCACGAGCGATCGCGCCGTCCGCTCGTCTGTTATCAGGCCTTTCAAATAGCGCCCCTCCAGCACCGACTTGATGGCGCGAACCTTGATCTTGCCACCGGCGACAGCGACGATCCGGCGGCTGGCGATATCCTCGCGCGCCAACGCCAGCGCCCGGTTGGAAACGGTGGTCGCGACCGCCTTGCCGGCGTCGTCGAAGAAATGGCCGAGCAATTCGCCGACGCCGCCATTGCGGCGGATCTCCTCCATCTCGCCTTTCTCGATCATGCCGGTGGCAACCAGCGAAGCCTCGCGCTCGGCGGTACCGACGCCGGCCAACAGCAGGTCGGCGGATCTGGCGAGATCGAAGACCTCGCTGATGCCCTTCTGGCCCAGCAGCACGATGCGGTCCTCCGCCGTGTTGGCGAACATCGGCACCGGCATCACATAGGCTTCGGCTCCGGTGCGCTCGGCGAGACGGTGAATGACGTCATGCGGGTTGGCCGAGAACTTCCGTGTCAGGCCGCCGAGCAGCGAGACGAAACGGATCCGGTCGGTGGTGGTGCGCGGCAGGTACTCCACGCAAGCCGCGAGCGTGCGACCATGGCCGACGCCGATCAGCGCCTGCTCGCCTCGTTCGATCTCGCGCTTGAGGAACTGCGCCCCGGCAATGCCGAGCGCCTTGAGCGGCAGATCCTCGGAATCGAAATCCGGGACCACCTCGCAATAATCGAGGCCGTAGCGGCGGGACAATTCGTCCTCGAGCTCGACGCATTCCGACACTTCGCCGTCGATATAGACCTTCACCAGCCCTTCCTGGTTGGCCTTGGTGATGAGGCGGTGGGCCTTGAGGCTGGTCAGCCCCAGCCGCTTGGCGACCTCGGACTGGGTCAGGCCGCCGGCGTAATGAAGCCACGCGGCGCGCGCCGCCATGCTGGCGTCATCGTCCCGCGAAAGGCCGTTTCCAAAACCAACCACGTTTCCGTCCCGGTGATATTTTTATCAGTTGCTGCAAAATTTTTCACATGCCGGAACCGAAGTCAAGCGCCGGTAGTGTCTCAGTTTGAAATTTGACGGAATGCAATATGCATTTCCCATATCGGCCCGAACCCCTATATGCTTAGCGGAAAGCATGGAGCTTGGGCATGGAAACAATTTCATTCGCATCGAAGGCCGAATTTGTGCGGCGCGCTAAACAGTTGGCCAAGTACGATCGGTTGCATCGGGTGCCGGTTGGCAAGCAAACCTGGACCTACGCTGACGGCCACCAAGGCGAGACGGAATGGGGCCTACGTGACGGCACTGTGGCAAGCAATCTCGGCTACATGGCCAGCATCGGTAGCGGGAGCCTCAAATCGAGACGCGACCAGCACCTTCTCAATGAAATCGACCTTAGAGGCGGCGTAACCATCACAATTGATTGGGGCGAATAAATGCCCACCGGACCTAAAGGCCAGAAGCGCCCCGCCGACGTGATCGGCAACGCCGTCCGCGTCATGCGCATTGCGACAGGCGAGGAAAACGACGACGTTATCGACGATGGCAAAGACCCTGCTGCCAAGGCGCTAGGGGCCAAGGGCGGGAAGAAGCGCGCCGAGAACATGACGCCGGAGCGGCGCGCCGAGATTGCGAAGAGGGCGGCAGAGAGCCGCTGGAAGAAATAGCTATTCTATCCCGGCCCGGCGCTTGGCGCGCCGGATAATGCCATCTACCCAGTACTCAAAATCGCGGACGCTATCAGCGGACAACGTTTCCGGCCATTGGAGGATGACTTCTCCCTCATCCAGAGAAGCCTTGTCCTCTCGCATTCCCTCTTGGGCCGTGCGGACCTTAGGTTTAGTGCCAGCCGGCGGTGGCGGTGGAAAGTTGCCGGCAGGAATCACGCGCGGCAAATCTTTCGGCGCTTCGGCGGCTACAGCTTGGCTCATTGGGATCCATCCTTCACGCGCTTCGTCAGACCCGGTACCTTGAACGCGATAATAAACCTCGCCATCGGTATGTTTCTGGCTCTCGACGATGCGCCATGGAAGACCCCATTGTAGCTGACCGTCGATTTCACAATTAACATAGTCCCCGATCGCAAATTTGTCTACCAAAGTAGCCGGTTCTGCCGCTGATTTTTGAGGCTCGTATATTCCAGCAAAAGAGGCTGTCTGCCGAAATTGAGAGATAAGTTCGTTGGCGGCTTCGGTATTGAAGCCGTGATCGAAAATTAGAAAATGGCGCACTGTGCCATCCGAGGCTAGGCCTGTCGGGTATTCATTGAACAGAATTTGGTGCGCTGCCGGCTTGAGCGCGGCTTCACGGATGCGGACCTTTTTCTCGGTCTGGTCCTCACGCTCATCGAGTAAGATTTTCCTTGCCGCGTCGCTCACCTTCACCTTGCGCGCGTCGTTCTCACCCGCGATGTCTATAAGGCCGTAGTATTTTAGAGTGGCGAGTGTCTGCCTTCCGCCGCTACTTTTTGCGCCATAGCCCCACGCAGCAAAGGCCGAGGTCAGAGGCGCGGCGTAGTCGCCCTCTTGCTTCCTAAGCGCGTTTGCCTGGCTGATCGCCTTGTCAATCGTCAGCACAGGGTATGCTGGGCTGCGGCCCGACTTAGGCTTGGTAGGTTTTTGGGCTTCTGGCGCTTCTGACATCTCTGCCTCCAAAGTGGGTGACAGGTGGCAATTTAGACATAATTGCTAAAATGTCTAGGGCTGCCCTTGCATTTTGTCCAAGGCTGGAAAATACTGGCCGTCACAGAATCGGAGGCGACGATGAAGAGAAGAGTTTCTGGCCCCGGCATGAAGCCGACCGCTGATCGGGGCCAGCCCAAATAGAAAAGCCGCTACCCGGCCCAGCAAGGAAAGGTAGCGGCTTTAGGTCGGCGACAGAGCGGTTGGCTGAAAGGCCAGCCGCTTCGCGTCCGTAGCTCAGTTGGATAGAGCGGGTCCCTCGAAAGGCTCAGGTCGCTGGTTCAAGTCCAGCCGGTCGCGCCACCCATTCACTACGGCTGCCACCCTTAACATAGTGGCAGCCGGAAGTGAATCAATGATTGACATGAAATTAAATGCTTGACACTAAGCATAAAAGTTCAGATATTAGGGGCATGAACAAGCTGCCCCTCAAGACCCGCGTCCAAATCCTGTCGATGCTCTGCGAGGGTTCTTCGATGCGTTCGATCTCGCGCATTGCCGATGTGTCGATCAACACGGTTTCCAAGCTGCTTGTCGATGCCGGCAAATTCTGCGCCGATCTGCACGACCGCGAAGTCCGCAACGTGAAATCCAAGCGCGTTCAGTGCGACGAAATTTGGAGCTTTACCGGCGCGAAACAGAAGAACGTCGCGGGCATGAAAAAGCCGGTTGATGGCGCTGGCGACACATGGACATGGACCGCTCTGGACAGCGACAGCAAGCTTATCATTTCGTGGCTGGTCGGCGGTCGCGACGGCGAATATGCGCTTGCCTTCATGGATGACGTTAAGGAGCGTCTTGCCAATCGCGCCCAGCTTACGACCGATGGTCACCGCGCCTATCTCAATGCGGTCGAGGAAGCCTTTGGAGCCGACATCGATTACGCCATGCTCGTGAAGCAGTATGGCGAGCCGGAAGGCAAGGCAGTGCCACAGGAACGCCGCTACAGCCCCGCAGTCTGCACTGGCGCGGTCAAGACCCGGATTGAAGGCTCTCCCGATCTGGCGCACGTCAGCACGTCACACGTTGAGCGCCAGAACCTCACCATGCGGATGCAGATGCGCCGCTTCACGCGCCTCACCAATGCGTTCTCAAAGAAGTTCGAAAATCACGTCCACATGGTCGCGCTATATACCGTCTGGTACAACTTCATCAAAATGCACAAGACGCTGAAAATGACGCCGGCAATGGCGGCTGGCGTATCGCAGACGCTTTGGTCGATGGAAGACGTTTGCGAGAAGATGGACGCCGTTGCCCCGAAGCCGGGCAAGCGCGGCCCTTACAAAAAGGCTGTCGCTGCCTAGGACATGTTGAACTGGCAGCGGAGCCGAGAAACGGCATCGTCTGAAACGACGTGAGCCAGGATTTCAACTTTCGCGAAATCGCCTTCGCCGTGTTGCTCAAATAGAAAATAGCCGCTGGTATCAGCGAGTTCTTGGCCGGCCATTGCGAGGCGACGGTCAGTTAAAGGTGCAAGACAGAGCGTTCTGTTGGCATCAATATTTACACTGAAATAAAACTCGTCCATGTTCTTTCTCCCCGGAGTTAGAATCGATGCCCGATTTAAAGAAGACCCACCGACTGGTTAAAACTCCGCAAATCTCTGCCCGGTACTTGGCGGACTACATGGCAGCCAGCGAGATCGGAAAGCGAAACATTCTCACCGCCAGCAAGTACCAAGCTATCGCGCGCGTCGTGCAACATGACGAAGCGAAGCAGACGATATCGAAATTTTTTCGGTCTGAGAATCCCGCCATCGATCACCTTACTGTCGCAGCCAAGAAGCTTCGCGACCGAATGGCCGACTCGGATTTTGACCGCGACGTGTTCGATCACAATGCGGACTATCTCGATCGTTTCGCCAAGGTCGTTCACGTCGTGGAAATGCCAGACAAGGCCGAGATTTTGGCGCCCGGGCAATCTCAGAAAATCGAGATCGGCGGCGTCAAGATTGGAGCCGATCTTCAATTTCGCCTTCGTCGGGTGACCAAGACCAATAAGATCAAGATAGGCGCTGGCGTCTTTCGCTACTCCAAAGGCAAAGCCCTAAAGCCTGAAGTCGGGGCGTGGCAGTCTGCCTTCTTGCTAGGCTATCTTGGTGAGACCGCTGTGGAGGCTGGCGCAGAGCCTGAAGGAAAGCTTTGCGTCACACTCGACATGTACACCGGCCAAACCTATCCCGCGCCTACCGACAGCGTCAGCCGATACAAGAACATGCAGGCGGCCTGTGTCGCGATCTCGGAACGCTGGGACAACATCAAGCCGCCGGCCAACGCCGTTTTCTGATTTCAAATTTCAAACTGAGACACTACCCAAGCGCCACCTTTCAAATCGGCGTGGCGGTTGGCCAGCGGGAACTTCGGGAGGGTGAAGAGGTTCTTACATCGACGGCCCGAAGTCGCGGCGCGCCGGCGAGCCACAAGGAACATCGGCGCCGAGCGGTGCCGAGAACCAGGAGAGGCGGAGCGCCGGCGCCGCCTGACAGAACGATGTTCGAGCCGCTTTGCTGCGATATGCCGCTTCATCCGACATGGCCCGATCTTGTCGCACGGCTGCTGCTTGTGGTGCTGGCTGGTTTCCTCATTGGCCTCAACCGGCAAGCGCGCGGCCACACCGCCGGGCTTCGGACGACCATCCTGGTCGGCCTTGCGGCCGCTGTTGCGATGATCCAGGCCAACTTGCTGCTTGACACGACGGGCAAGGGAATGGATTTCTTCGCCCGCATGGACGTGCTGCGTCTGCCGCTCGGCGTGCTGACCGGCGTCGGCTTCATCGGCGGCGGCGCCATCCTGCGGCGCGGCGACCTCGTGACCGGCGTCACCACCGCGGCCACCATGTGGATCATGACGATGATCGGGCTTGCCTTTGGCGGCGGGCAGTTCGGTCTTGCGGCAATTGCAACAGTGCTGACGCTGCTGACGCTTCAGGTGTTGAAATGGGTGGACCTCAAGGTTCCGCGCGACCACCATGCGATCCTGTCGGTTTCCTGGCCAAAAAGTTCACCGCCCGACCTGCAGGAGATGGTGCGGCCGCTCGGCTATGGCGCACGCCTTGCCAAGATGGAGCATGACATCAGCCGCGACCGCTTCGTGTACTCGTTCAATCTCGCATGGAGACAGTCCGATGCGACCGAACCTTCAACGGAAATCCTGACGCTGATCAGCCGCGAATGCGAGATCGAGCGATTTGATCTAGTCGGCGAAAAGGCGTCCTGAAGAGACGAAGCGTTCCCGCCCCGACATGCTTAGGCACCACCCGCTTGCGCATCACGCAAAAACTCGATCACCATCGCCGCCGTCCAGGTGAAACGGCCGCCGCCGAGCGGCTTACCGGTCAGCGGGTCGTAGTATTCGGCAAATCCGCTCTCCCGGATCAAGTCGAGGCTGGATTGCGTGATGCGCTGTGCGACCTGACCGTGGCCGGCGGCGGCAAGGCCGTCGGCGATCATGTAGTTGACCACCAGCCAGACCGGGCCGCGCCAGTAACGCTTGGCGTCGAAGCGCGGATCACCGGGATCATGTGACGGCACGACGTAAAACGCGGTGCCGGCAAGGCGTTCGACGGTCGCGGCGACTGCAGCGGCGCGGTCTTTCGGGATCGCGGCAAAGGCCGGCAGGATGCCACCAACCGAAGCGCTGTCGACCAGCGTGCCGGCGACACGGTCGAGACAGAGGTATTGGCCGTGCGCGTCGCTCCACAGCCGCTCCATGGCCGCCAGGCCCTTTTGCGCGCGGGCGCGGTTGGCCTTGGCGATCGCCGTCTCGCCAAGCGCTTCGGCAAGATCGGCAAGGTCGGTGGCGGCGCGGATCAGGATGGCGTTGAAGCCGGGATCGACAATCTGGAAAGGTGAGGCATCGTGCAGTCTCGCGTTGTCCCAACCGAGCCCGCGAAAATGCTGCACCAGCCAGAGATAACGATCGTACTGCGCCTTGGTCGGGCGATGTGCCGGATCGGCATGCAAGGTATCACGACGAGTGTAGGGCTCGACGCCTTCGGTCGGCACGCGCTCGAAGGCATCGTCCCAATCGATGGAATTGTCGCGACCGGATTCCCAGGGGTGGATGATGGCGACCAGCCCCTCACTCTTGGGGTCGCGGTCTTCGTAGAACCAGCGATGCCAGGCATCGATCTTCGGCAGCAGCGCGCGGGCCCGCTCGGCGGCCAATTTTCTGTCCTTGGCGCGGTCGAACAGGCGCCGCACGGCAAAGCCTGCGACGGCTGGCTGGGTAATGCCCGACGTGGCGGTCGGGCGACCGGAATCGGGATTGGGATTCCCTATTCAGCTGCAGGAGATGACCCTGATTAAAAAACGGACATGCTCTTAGATTGCCGCGTTCCTGCAAACCGTCAGAACGAAGAATTCGCGATAGCAGAAATCAGGCTGATCAAGCAGACTCCCTGGATTTGCTGCCAGTTCCTTCCAATAATGCTGATCGCTCTCAGGGAGGCCGTAATCCGGCGCTGCAGTCGTGAAATAGGAGATTAAGTCGCGTACATAATCGCGCGTGTGCTCGCCAGCAGGGGCCCACCGTTCAACGAGCCAGCCTTTGCGCCAGACGATCTCCATCCCTGCATCCCGCAAAAGTCCGGGAAGCGAGGAACCACAATCGGTGCCAAGCACTCCCTTGTCGCGGAACGTCTGCAATCGCGCCGTCATGAAGCGGGTAAATACCCCGTGATCCATAGGCAGCATCTGCAGAAGCGTCGAATCGAAGTCCTTTACGGCGAGGATGCCGCCGGGCTTCAATACGCGTCTTACCTCATCCGTGGCCTGCTGAAATTCCGCCGGCGTGAGATATTGCATAACATTGGCGGACCACACGCAATCGAAGGAAGCATGGTTGAAAGGAAGCGACAGAATGCTGCCGACGCGGGTGCGCACCTTCGGCCGATCCGGGACATCCTTAGTCAAGTCCTCGGCGCGTTGAATATTCTCAGGCGCAAGATCAAGAGCTGTCACGGACCCGTTGGAGCCAATCAGCTCGCAGATGAGCGGAAGGAAGCTTCCGCCCCCGCATCCCGCATCGAGCACGTCCCAGCCACGTTGCATTCCAACTTGGGTAAGTGCGTCTTCGTATTCCGGCCGTGATGACTCGAAATGAAGATCGAGCCAGCTTGCGTCACTCGCTTCATGGCCGGTCGATGTTGAATTTTTGCCGGTACTGATGTTCCCCTCCGCGAATCGCCGACAATATCGGACCTCGATAGCTGGCTCAGGTAAACAGACGCGAATTCTGATGGCAACCAACCCGTTGTCGTCGCCATGAGAGGCCTGCCAGACGCATAGCGAATGTGATCCTGATTAGACGGACGTGCTCTAGAAACGGATTCGAACGAACCCGCCATCTGCATGGCGCGGCTTCAGCCAAGACACGGTCGAGACGAAGCTACAGGCGGTCGCCATGCGGCAAGCCTGAGAATGGCCGCGCAAAGCAGCCGGACCGACTTAAATTAGTCCCGGGCCCAATCAATCCTGATCAAGCAAGCCTACTGCAGCGTCCGCTGTGGCGGTTGGCCGGCGTGGTCGCGCGCGATGCCGGGATCGGCATCACCCTCGCCGAGCGAACGATCGAGCCCCGTCGCCACCACCGAGACCCTGAAGCGGCCTTCCATGCTCTTGTCGAAGATGGCGCCGACGATGATGTCGGCATCCTCGTAGACTTCCTCGCGGATGCGCGTGGCCGCCTCGTCGACCTCGAACAGTGTCATGTCCCTGCCGCCCGAGATCGAGACCAGCACGCCCTTGGCACCCTTCATGGACATTTCGTCGAGCAGCGGGTTGGCGATCGCGGCTTCCGCCGCCTTCATCGCCCGGCCGTCGCCGGACGCCTCGCCGGTTCCCATCATGGCGCGGCCCATGCCACGCATCACCGATTTGACGTCGGCGAAGTCAAGATTGATCAGGCCTTCCTTGACGATGAGGTCGGTGATGCAGCTGACGCCGGAATAGAGCACCCGGTCGGCGATGACGAAGGCATCGGCGAAGGTGGTCTTGGCGTCGGCGATGCGGAACAGGTTCTGGTTGGGGATCACGATCACGGTGTCGGCGGCCTCGCGCAGCCGCTCGATGCCCTCTTCGGCCATCTGCATGCGGCGCCGGCCCTCGAAGGTGAACGGCTTGGTGACGACGCCGACCGTCAGGATGCCGGCCTTACGCGCCGCCTGGGCGATGATCGGGGCCGCACCGGTTCCGGTGCCGCCGCCCATGCCGGCAGTGACGAAGCACATGTGGGTGCCGGCCAGATGATCCATGATCTCGTCGAGCGATTCTTCGGCAGCGGCACGGCCGATCTCGGGCAACGAGCCGGCGCCAAGCCCTTCCGTGACGTGCGCGCCAAGCTGGATCAGCCGCGTCGCCTTCGACATGGTCAGCGCCTGGGCATCGGTGTTGGCGGCAATGAACTCGGTTCCCTGAAGCTGTTCGACGATCATGTTGTTGATCGCGTTGCCGCCACCGCCGCCGACGCCGATCACGGTGATCTTGGGTCTCATCTCGGAGATTTCCGGCTTCTTGAACTCGGCCATGCCTGCTTCTCCTTCGCCAGCTGCGTGCGCTTCACGGCCCACAAGCAGACTGCCCGTAGACATTGCAATCGAGCGGCATGACGCGAATCAGTCCGTTCGGATGGATACCCCAAAAAGCCAGAGAGCGGCCGGACGTGCAAGTGCGGGAAGGTCAAGATTTGTGATGAAGAGGCCGAACCCACGCGACCGACCGGTCCTGGGTGATCGCGATAGTGTCGTCGCAGATCAGGCATCACGACAGATGCCTGGAGACGGCTGGGCAGAACCCGCCTTTGCCGATGCTTCGATCGCCAGGGCGAGATCTCTGCGGACTTCGTCACCAATCAAAGCCGATGGTGTATATACCCCCTCCAGAACCCAAAAAGGTATGAAAGAATTGTCCAGTTTGCCATCCATGAGATTGCGGCCGCCGGGATCGCGGCACGGACTTTTGCGGCGATGAAACGCCCCGTCGATCACGGCGCCATGGCCGTCTCTGGCTATACCGTTCCCTGGCATACGGCGGCCGGAACATCGGTCGGCCTTCATGTCTCGTCGTCGCGGCAGGTACGCGACATCAGGATCGTGCGGCTCGACACACCCGGGGCCGAGCCGATGAACTGGCGCGTCGAGCCGACAGGAGGTGCCGTATCGCATCGTGACTTCGATCATGGATCCTTCCTCCGGGTTGCGGCGACCGAACTGGCCAAGGCCACCGAGATCGGAGGCGTCGCCTTCGAAGTGTACTTGACCCGCAATGATGGCGCCCGCGTGCTGTTCGAGAGCGGCAACCTGCGCCTCGGCTTGCAGGACGGGCGGCTGACATCTGGCCTCGACGGCAAGTCGCTCGATAGCGGCGTAGCCTTGCCGGCAAACACCTGGCTCAAGGTCGAGATTTCGTCGAACGACGGCGCGACCGTGCTGCGGATCGACTCGGACGATCTCCTGTCGCCGTTTCACCTGGATCACGGATTCGACCTGCCGTGGCGGCCCCTGCCTGGTGACATGGTCTTCGGCACCAGCATGGCAAACGATGTCAGGTCGCTCAACGCGAAGTTCTCTGCGATCTCGCTGCAAACCGCGGCTGGTCGTGTCGCCTGGACGTTTCCGACCCTGCTGCCGAGCGGTCCGCTCGCCTCGACAGGCACCGGTCGCGTCCTCTTCCTGGAAACGATCAACCAGCCCGCCTTCTGCATGACCTCGCGGCGCTGGGATGGGTCGAGTTTCGACCCCCGCCTGGTGCCGTCGCATTATGACGCCGTGCATTGCCACGACGACGACATGGGCGCGTTGCAGTGGCCCGCCTCCTGCCAATTGCAGATTCCCGCCGCGGCGCCGCCCGGGGTCTATGCCTTCGAGGTCGGTCACGACCAAGGATCGGAGCATATCGTCTTCTTCATCACTTCGTCGGCACGCCGCGCGCCACTGGTGTTCCTGGTGCCGACGGCCACCTACCTCGCCTACGCGGATGAATTCCTGCCGGCGCATCTCTACGAATGGAGGTGCGAGGATCGCGGCCACAGCTTCGCGATCGATAATAACCTGAAGTCGCTCTACGACTACCACAACGACCTCAGCGGCGTGTCGATCTGTTCCACCAGGAAGCCGAAGGCGACGCTGCGCGACGACTACAATTATCCGCTGTGCGGCTGTCCGCACAATCTGCCGGTCGACCTGCATTTTCTGCGCTTCTGCCACAGCAATGGCATTGCCTTCGATCTCATCACCGACCGCGACCTGCATGAGCGGGGCCTTGCCGGCCTCAGAGATTACCGGGCGGTCATCACCGGCAGCCATCCCGAATACATGTCGATCGAGATGGAGCATGCGCTGCGCCAGTTCGCGGCGGCGGGCGGCAGCATCGCCTATTTCGGTGGCAACGGCTTTGCCGGCAAGGTCGCGTTCCACGACGATCTGATGGAACTGCGCCGCTCGCCGCTCGAGGCGGGCCGGACCTGGGACGGCGCCATCGCCGAACAGTCACTGTCGATCACCAACCAGCCGGGCGGCTATCTGCGCGCCAGCGGGCGCGGCGAGTTCTCGCTGACCGGCGTCGCCATCTCGCTGATGGGGTTCGACGGCGCGCGGCCTTTCACGCGCACGCCGGAAAGTCGTCAACCCTCGGCCGCGTGGCTGTTCGACGGCGTCACCAGCGAGACCTTCGGCGACGATGGCATCGTGCTCGGAGGCGCCGCCGGCTACGAGGTCGATGCCACGGATCCGCATCTGGGCACATCCCCCGAGACCATGGTCATTGCGCGCGCGACCGGTTTCCCGGACAGCTTCGTCCATGACGCCACCCGCTGGTACGAGGGAGGTGACAGCGAGCGCGACGGGCGCCGCTGCGCGGAGATGACGCTGCGCCATCTGCCTTCGGGCGGCCTGATCTTCTGCGCGAGTTCCGTCGCCTGGTGCGGCGCCTTGCCGACGGGCGATGCCATGAACGACGTCGGCCGGATCACCAAGAATTTGCTGGCGCATCTGGCAGCGAAAACGAGCCGGTAGACCCCGGATCGATAGCCCCGGAAAGGCAGGCGCCCGCGGCACCGCGCCGGCTCCAGCAGTTGGCTTGCCGCGCAACGATCGAAGCGTCTATCATGCCTGATCAATCGGCGGCCCGGGTGTTTCCGCCGTGCCTAGCCCAAAGTTTGTCCGCGGCGCGTGTCGTCAGGTCATTTTCAGAACGGATGAAGCAGCGCCCTCGCCAATGGCCGACAGAACACATTTCGGTTTGACCGCCCTCGATACCGTTCCTCTGCATGAGAAGGTCTATCTGGAGCTCGTGCGGGCCTTGATGTCGGGCCAATTCCTGCCCGGCCAGAAGCTGACCTCGCGCAAGCTCGCCAGGGAACTGGGCACCAGCGACATGCCGGTGCGCAGTGCCTTCATGCGGCTGCAGGCATTGCGGGCGCTGAGCCCGATGCCGAACGGCAGCGTCGAGGTGCCGGTGATCTCGGCCGAGCGGTTCTCGCAGTTGACCGCCGTGCGTACGCTCCTCGAAGGCCCGGCGACCGAGCTCGCGACGAAACTCATCAACGGCAACAATCTGCGGGCGATCCGACGCCATTGCACCGAATTGACCCTGGCGGCCCGCAAGGGCGATATCGGCGACTATCTCAGGAAGAACCACGACTTCAAATTCTCGATCTATCGCCATTGCGGCAACGAGCAGATGATCTTCCTGATCGAGACGGTATGGATGCAGGTCGGCCCGTTTCTTAGAAACCTCGCCACGGGGTTCGAGGACGACCTCTCCTCCATTCTGGACATCGACTATCATGAGGAAGCGGTCGCGGCGATCGAGGCACAGGACTGCGCGCGAGCGCGGGCGGCCATCGTTCGCGATATCGACGAGGGCGCCGCGCACATCCTGCGGCAGGGTATGTTCCCGGAAGCGAGGAGCTAGGCCGACGTTCCTGGATCCGTCACCAGATGCCCCTTGGCTTTGCCCTGCCTTGTCGCTATGTTGCGATCGCAAATCGCGCAATTGGTTCCTGAAATGCCTCCCGACATCCCGGCTAATGATTTGAAAAAATGAAGAAAACTCTTCCGACTGATGTCGGAGATGCCTTCATGAACTCATCAGCTGTCTTGTCGTGAAATAGGGTGGCCGCCTCAGGCGCGGCCCCGCAGGGAACCAGAGGTAACGGAAATTGAGCGATGCAATTGCGGACGTTTTGAATTGGCTTGAAAGCCGAAGCGACATCCAGAGCCTGAGGGCCGCGGTGTGCGACCTCAACGGCATCATGCGGGGAAAGCGCATACCGGTCGAGCAGGCCCGCAAGGCGCTGGAAGGCAAGCTGCGCATGCCCTATTCGCTGATCGGGCTCGATGTCTGGGGCGAGGACATCGAAGGCAACAGCCTGGTCTTCTCGACCGGCGATGCCGATGGGCTTTGCCAATGGACGGGACGCGGCATTCTGCCGGTGGAATGGACGGCGCATCCGACGGCGCTCGTCCCGCTCTGGCTCGCCGACGAAAGCGGTGCACCCTATCTCGGCGACCCCCGGCGGGCACTGGCCCGCATCCTCGATCGCTACAAGGCGCTCGGCCTCACTCCGGTCGCGGCGACCGAACTCGAATTCTACCTGGTCGATCCGCAATCGCAGCGGCCTGTCGGACCAGTCTCACCGGTCACCGGGCGGCGTCTCGATTCCGACGCGGCGCTGTCGATCGACGAGATCGACGATTTCGAAGCCTTCATCCATGACATCTACGAAGCCTGCCGCGCACAAGGCATTCCCGTCGACACGGCCATCGCCGAAAACGGCGTCGGCCAGTTCGAGATCAACCTGAACCATGTCGCCGACGCTTTGCGGGCGGCCGACGATGCGGTGTTGTTCAAGCGCACGGTAAAGGGCATTGCCCGCAAGCACGGCTTTGCCGCCTGCTTCATGGCCAAGCCCTATGGCGACCGCGCCGGCAACGGCTTCCATGTCCATTTCAGCCTGGTCGACGGCGAAGGGCGCAACGTGTTCGACGACGGCACCGACCAGGGCTCCGACATCATGCGTCATGCGGTCGGCGGGCTGCTGGCGGCGATGGCCGAAAGCACGCTGGTGTTCGCGCCGCACTTCAATTCCTACCGGAGGCTGCGCCCACGATCCTACGCGCCGACCGCGGTCGCCTGGGGGTACGAGAACCGCATGGTCGCGATCCGCATCCCCGGCGGCCCGACCGGCGCGCGCCGCATCGAACATCGCGTCTCGGGAGCCGACGCCAACCCATACCTGGTGCTTGCCGCCATCCTGGGCGCGGCACTGATCGGTATCGAGAAGCAGATGTCACCGGGCGAGCCGGCGGGGAAGGACGGGCAAGGCGTTGCCCCGGCCAAGCTGCCACCGGACTGGGCGTCGGCGATCGCGACCTTTGAAGGCGGGACGCATGTGGCGGAGATCTTCCCGGCGATCCTGCGCGACTCCTTCATCGCCTGCAAACGCCAGGAATTGAATACGTTTGCCCTGAATGTCAGCGATTTCGAGATCGAGACCTATCTCGAAAGCGTCTGAGGCCCTTTACGTCGACCGCTCAGCCTTCAGTACAGTGACCGCCGCCTCGCTGTTGTGGACATAGTCGTTGGCATCCGGCTGCTTCTGTACCAGCAGGATGAACAAAAGGTCGGTCAGCGTCAGTTGCGCGTCGCGCGCCGTGATGGAGGAGGAGCGCGCGCGCTCCTCGTCGGCGATGGTGTAGAGGCGAATGTCGGCGACCCGGCTCAGCGGATTTTCATGCAAGCCGGTGACGGCGATCACCGTCGTGCCGCGCTTGGCTGCAAGCTCGGCGATGCGCAAGGTTTCGATGCTGGCGCCGGAATAGGAGAGCGCGAACAGCACATCGTCAGGCCCGAGCGTCGAGGCGTTGGCCATCTGGATGTGGCTGTCGCTGTCATGCAGCACATTGCGGCCGAGCTTCATCAGCTTGTAGGAGAAATCGCGCGCCACCAGCGAGGAAGCGCCGACGCCAACCAGATGGATGCGCCGCGCGCCATCCAGCAGTTCCAGCGTCCTGGAGATGATGCGCTCGCTGTTGGCGGCGACGGTCTGCTGCATCGACAGCAGCTTGCTGCCGATCAGCTTCTTCAAGATGACCGGAAAGCCATCGCCGACCTCGATCGAACCGTGGATGACGCCGGCCGGCACCTGCCAATCCTGCGCCTTGGCCTCGCTGACGGCGAGCTTGAGTTCCTGATAGCTGGCATAGCCGAGCTTCTGGCTGAACTTGACCACGCTCGACTGACTGCGGCCGATCTCGGCCGCAAGTGCGGCCGTCGACAGCCGCAGCATCTGGTCGGGGTTGTCGACGATGTAACGGCCGATCTCGCGATCGCCGGGCGCCATGCCGTCGAGCTTGGCATTGATCCTGCTTAAGATAGACACGGAAATCCCCTCGCTCTTCAGACCTGCAAGACGAGGAATAAATTATTCCAATTTTGATTGACAGCCAAGAACGCAGAATTAATTCTCAGCTCGACCCGGGCCACCGCCCGGGATTCCCAGGCAGGTCGCCGGGGTGACCCTCAAGGTTTCAGCCATGGATAGATTGCGGATCGTCGGCGGACAGAGACTGCAAGGCGCGGTCACCATATCAGGCGCCAAGAATGCCGCTTTGCCGCAGATCGCGGCTGCGCTGCTCAGCCCCTACCCGCTCGAACTGACCAACCTGCCCGATGTGACCGACGTCGAAAACATGCTCGGCGTGGTGCGGCTTCACGGCGCCGAAATCACCCGGTCCGCCCATGCCGCGATCATTAACACCAGTGCCGCCGTTTCCAAGGAGACGTCCTACGACACGGTTCGGAAGATGCGGGCGACGGTGCTCGTCCTGGCGCCGTTGCTGGCGCGGTTCGGCCATGCCCGGGTTTCGCTGCCAGGCGGCTGCGCGATCGGCGCGCGGCCGGTCGACATGCATGTCACCGCACTCGCCGCGCTGGGCGCCAGGATCGCCATAGAGAACGGCCTGATCGTCGCCTCGGCGCCGAACGGATTGACCGGCACCCGCATCGTGCTCCCGTCGCCATCGGTCGGGGCGACGGAAACCGCCATCATGGCGGCGACCACGGCCAAGGCCGAAACCGAAATCCTCAACGCGGCGCGCGAACCGGAAGTGGCTGACCTCGCCGCTTGCCTCAGCGCCATGGGCGCGCGCATCGAGGGCGCAGGCACGCACCGCATCCTGATCGCGGGCGACACCAACTGGCGCGCCGCCAGCCACGACATCATCCCGGACCGGATCGAGGCGGGCACCTATGCCATCGCCGCCGCCATCACCGGCGGCCAGCTTGAGCTGACGCATGCCCGGCTCGAACACATGGCCTCGGTGGTGCAATTGCTGGAGGCGACCGGCGTCAGCGTCTGGCCGGGCGACCGGGGACTGATCGTCTCGCGCGACCGGCCGCTCAAGGCAGCCGACCTCACCACGGAACCCTATCCGGGGTTCCCGACCGACCTGCAGGCGCAGTTCATGGCGCTGATGTGCTGCGCGCAGGGCGCCTCGCTGCTGCGCGAAACCATCTTCGAGAACCGCTTCATGCATGTACCCGAACTGATGCGGCTCGGCGCCAACATCAAGCTGCAAGGCACCATGGCGCTGGTGCGCGGCGGCGAGAAACTGCACGGGGCGCAAGTGATGGCCACCGACCTGCGCGCTTCGGTGTCGCTGGTGCTGGCGGCGCTGGTCAGCGAAGGCGAGACCATCATCAACCGGGTCTATCACCTCGACCGCGGCTACGAGCAACTGGACCGCAAGCTGCGCCTGTGCGGCGCCGACATCGAGCGGCTGGGCGCATGAATACCGACGCGGATTATTTTCTCGGCGTCGATGGCGGCGGCACCGGTTGCCGCGCCCGTCTCGAGGACGCGCAAGGCATGGTGCTGGGACAAGGCCTGTCCGGCCCGGCGACGACGCGGCTCGGCATCGAGGCAGCATGGGGCTCCATTGCCAAAGCCTACGGCGCGGCGATCGATGAAGCAGGTTTCGCGCCCGCCGAGACCGTCCGCATCCATGCCGGCATCGGCCTTGCCGGCATCGGCCGCAAAGGCGCGCTGGAGGCGCTGCGGGCAATCGCGCATCCCTTTGCCAGCATCGACTTCGTCAGCGACGGTGTCGGCGCCTGCCTTGGCGCGCATTCGGGCCAGGACGGCGCCATCGTCATCGCCGGGACCGGCTCGATCGGCCTTGGCTTTGTCGAGGGCCGCGACCTGCGCGCCGGCGGCTATGGATTTCCGATCTCCGACGAGGGCAGCGGCGCCGACCTCGGACTGAAAGCCGTGCAACTGGCGCTGCGCGCCCATGACGGCCGCCACGAACGGACGGCGCTGCTGGCGGAACTCATGCAGCGCTTCGCCGGCGACCCGATGGAGGCCGTCGCCTGGATGGACCGCGCTAGCGCCACGGACTATGCCGCACTTGCACCCATGGTGATGCGGCATGCCGACCAAGGCGACCCCGCCGGACGCCGCATCGTGCAAAGCGCCGCCGAGCAGATCGACACGCTGGTGCGGGTGCTGTTCGAAAAAGGTGCGCCGCGCGTGACCCTGCTGGGCGGCCTTGCCAGCCCGCTCGAGCCCTGGCTTTCCCCCGACGTCCGGCGCCGCCTGAAACCCGCGGACGGCGACGCCGTGTCCGGAGCGATCATTCTTGCCAAGAAATCGGCATGCAAGGGATAGGTGGCAAGAGTAGGAATAAAATATTCCAAATTTCTATTGACGATGTGAATATCAAATTCTAAAAAGTTAACAGGAGAACCTGCGGTGACGGACCACGGTCTGTTGCACCGCCGGTCGAGCCATGCCGGACCGCGCAGCAGATTTTTTGAAAGCATTGGGATGACCGAGCAACGGTTGATGTCTGAGCTGGACCGGCTGGTTTCCGAAGGCCGGAATCCAGGGACCGTCGACATCGACTTGCTGCCGACCATCGACGTGCTGCGCAGGATCAATGACGAGGACAGGCTTGTCCCGGCGGCCGTCGAAAAGGTGCTGCCGGAAATCGCCACCGCGGTGGATCGGATCGTGCTCGCCTTCCAGAAAGGCGCGCGGCTTGTCTATATCGGCGCCGGCACCAGCGGCAGGCTTGGCGTGCTCGACGCTTCGGAGTGCCCGCCCACATTCGGCGTGCCCGAAGGCATGGTGGTCGGCCTGATCGCCGGTGGGTCCGACGCCCTGGTGCGCTCAACGGAAGGCGCCGAGGATGACCCGAAGATGGGCGCCAAGGCCTTGCAGGACATCACGCTCACACCTGACGACGTGGTGGTCGGCATCGCGGTCAGCGGGCGCACGCCTTATGTGATCGGCGGGCTGACCTATGCCAAGAAGATCGGCGCGACGACCGTCGCGCTGTCCTGCAATCCGGCCTCGGCCATTGCCGGCATCGCCGAGATCGCCATCTCGCCGGTCGTCGGTCCGGAGGTGCTCACCGGCTCGACGCGGCTGAAATCGGGAACAGCACAGAAGCTGGTGCTCAACATGCTGACCACGGCTTCGATGATCCGCATCGGCAAGAGCTACCAGAACCTGATGGTCGACCTGAACCCGTCGAACAGGAAGCTGGTCGTCCGGGCGATCAGGATCGTCATGCAGGCGACCGGCTGCACCGCGCCGCAGGCGCGGCAGGCGCTCGACCGGACCGGCAATGACGTCAAGCTGGCGATCCTGGTCACCATCACCGGCCTCGACGTCGAAGCGGCGCGGGCCGCTTTGGCCAAGGCCGGAGGGTTCCTGCGAAAGGCGATCAGCGACGAAGCGGCCTGAGGCCGCTTTAGACAAGACGGCTGAAGCCGCTTTAGACAAGACGGCGTCAAGCCGCATAGACTGGGCCGATACTCCAAAGCATGTGTGCCTTGGAAGCGGCCCGCGGAAACTGCAAGGCATCGAGTTCAATAATGGGAGACGAGAATGGTTCATCTTACAGGAAGGCTGCTTTCGGGCATCACCCTTGCCGCGATGCTCGGCATCGCCACGGTTTCGGCGCAGGCGGCGACATTGCACATGGCCTGGTCGCAGGACGCCACCGGGCTTGACCCGCACAAGCAGACGGCGTTCTCGTCGCTGCGGCTTTTGGAGCTCATCTACGAGCCGCTGGTGCGGCTCGACGCCAGCCTGCAGATCATCCCCGCTATCGCCACCTCCTGGGAATTCTCGAAAGACGGCAAGGAGCTGACCTTCAAGCTCGATCCCAAGGCGAAATTCCAGGACGGCACGGCGGTAACCTCCGCCGACGTCAAGGCGTCGTTCGAGCGCATCCTCGACGAGAAGACGGGTGCCGCCGCCCGCGCCAACTTCCTGTCGATCGCCAGCATTGACACGCCTGATGCGGCGACCGTCGTGTTCCACCTCTCGCAGCCCGACGCGCCAATCCTGACGGCGATGAGCGACGTCAACGCGGCCATCGTTCCGGCGGCTGAAATCAAGGCCGGATCGATCGGCACGAAGACGGTCGGTTCCGGCCCGTTCAAGCTCGACAAATGGGACCCCAACGCCAAGGAAGTCCTGAGCGCCAACAAGGACTGGGCCGGCGGCGCGACCGGCGTCGACGGCATCGAGATCAGCGTGCTGCCCGACGAGGCGGCGATCCTCGCCGCCATGCGCACCAAGCAGATCGATTTCGCCCTGCTCAACGACCCGCTCGTCGCCACGCTGGTGCCGAAAGAAGCCAACCTGCAATTGAACCGTGTACCGGTGCTTGCCTATAACGTGCTGCAGCTCAACCCATCGCGCAAGCCGATGACCGAGCTCAAGGTGCGCCAGGCGATCTCCTGCGCCATCGACCGGCAGGAGGTGCTGGACACCGCCGCGCTGGGCGAAGGCAAGGTCACCGGGCCGCTGACCATCCCGGCGCTGGCGACCGATCCGAGCCAGTTGTTCTGCTACAAGCGCGATGTCGAAAAGGCCAAGAAGCTGATGGCCGAGGCCGGCTTTGCCGACGGCTTTTCGGCGACCGTGATCGGCGCCACCGGCGAGCCGCCGACGGCGGCGGCGGAAGCCCAGGTCATCCAGTCGCAGCTCGCCGAGATCGGCGTCAAGCTCGACATCAAGATGATGGAGCTCAACGTCTATGTCGACGCCTGGCTGAAGGGCGATTTCGACATGGCGATCGCGCTCAACGGCGGCCGCGCCGACCCCTACACCATGTACAACCGCTACTGGACCAAGGCTGGCAATCTGCAGAAGGTGGCGAACTATATCGACGATACACTCGACAGCCTGATGCAGCAGGGTCGCGCCGAGACCGACCCGGCCAAACGCAAGACGATCTTCGCGGCGTTCGAGAAGCACCTCGCCGAGGTATCGCCGTGGATCTGGCTCTACACATCCTACAGCTACACGGCGCAGCAGAAGAACATCGCCGGCTTTGTGCCGACGCCGACCGGCACGCTGTTCAGCCTGAGCAAGGTGACCATCCAATAGCGCCGGATTCGGCAACGGGACGAGAGGTCTTCCTGGCGTGAACTATCTCTTGCGACGGCTGGCGACGTTTCCTCTCGTCCTGCTTGGCGTGTCCATCCTGGTCTTCGTCGCGATCAGGATGGTGCCTGGCGATTCGATCACGGCGATGCTGGGCACCGAGGCCGGCCTGCTGACGCCGGCACAACGAGATTCGCTCGCCGCCTATTTCGGCATCGACCAACCCTGGTTCGTTCAATACTGGCGCTGGATCGGCGGCATCCTGCACGGCAATTTCGGCATCTCCGTCACCTATGGCAGGCCGGTTCTCGACGTCATCCTCGAGCGTTTTCCGCTGACGCTGGAATTGGCAGTGCTGTCAATGATCATCGCGCTTCTCGTCGGCATGCCGGCCGGCATCTACGCCGCCACGCACAACGAAAAACCGTCCGACCTTGGGGTGCGCATCGTCGCCATGATCGGCCAGTCGACGCCGAGTTTCGTGCTTGGCCTCTTGATCATCTACACGCTGTCGGCCGGCTTCGGCGTGCTGCCGGCGATGGGCGAATTCGCACCGCTCTGGCAGGATCCCTTGCGCAATCTCAGCCAGCTGATCCTGCCCGCCATCACGCTCGGCTTCGCCTTCGCGGCGTCCGTCACCCGCATCGCGCGCTCGGCGATGCTGGATGTGTTGAGCGACGATTATGTCCGCACGGCCCGCAGCAAGGGCGCTTCGGCGCGCAGCGTCATCTGGCGGCACGCTTTGCCCAATGCGCTGATCCCGGTGGTGACGCTGAGCGGCATAGAGTTCGGCTACCTCCTGGGCGGCGCCGTCATCGTCGAGCAAATCTATGCCCTGCCCGGCCTCGGACGCATGGTGCTCGATGCCATCCTACAGCGCGACTACGCGCTGGTGCAGGGCAGCGTGCTGTTCATCGCCTTCAACTTCATGATGGTCAATCTCCTGGTCGACCTCGCCTATGTCGCGCTCGATCCGCGCATCCGGCTGGGGGAACAGTGATGCGGATCCTGCGTGCCATCTTCGGCCATGGCAGCGGCCGCATCGGCGGCGTCATCGTGTGCGTCTATCTGCTGCTCGCCATCCTTGGCCTGTTGGGGCTGACGCCGCACAATCCGATCACGCAATACCGTATCGACCGGCTGCACGCGCCCGGCGCCGCCTACTGGATGGGCACCGACCTGTTCGGCCGCGACGTCGCCAGCCGCCTGATGGCGGGCATCGGCCAGTCCTTTACGGTCGCCTTCTTCTCGGTGGCCTTCGCGTCCCTTGCCGGAACGGTCCTGGGGCTTGCCGCCGCCTGGCTCGGGCGCCGCTGGGACGGCGTCGTGATGCGGATCACGGACGTGCTGCTGGCCTTCCCGGCGATCCTTCTGGCGCTGCTTATCGTCACCGTCGCCGGACCGGGCACATGGACCAGCGTGGTGGCCATCGGCATCGTCTACACGCCGATTTTCACGCGGGTAGTGCGCGGCCCTGCCCTGTCGCTCAAGACACGCGAATTCGTCGACGCCGCGCGCACCTTCGGCAGCAGTTCGAGCTATATCGTCACGCGCCACCTGCTGCTCAACCTCGTGGCGCCGTTGACTGTGCAGGTGACGCTGGCGCTCGCCTGGGCGCTGCTGACCGAAGCCGGCTTGAGCTTTCTCGGCCTTGGCACGCAGCCGCCCGCCGCGTCGCTCGGCCTGATGCTGAGCGACAGCCGCAATTTGATGGAAACGGCACCCTGGCTGCTGATCTTCCCAGGCCTGGCGATCATGATCAGCATTCTGGGCTTCAACCTGCTGGGCGACGCCTTGCGCGACATCCTCGACCCCAGGATGCGGAGAGCTTTGGCATGACCCCGCTGCTGTCGGTCTCGGACCTGCGCGTCGGCTTCGGCCGCAATCCCAAGGCACATGAGGTGGTGCGCGGCGTCGGCTTCGACCTCGCCGACGGCGAGACGCTGGCCATTGTCGGCGAAAGCGGCTCGGGCAAGTCGGTGACGGCGCTGTCGATCAACCGGCTCGTCGATTTCGGCGGCGGCCGCATTACCGGCGGTTCCATGAAGCTGAAGCGGGTCGATGGGACCGTCTTCGAGTTGGCAGCCGCGACTGAACCGCAACTGACCGGCATTCGCGGCGCCGAGATCGGCATGATCTTTCAGGAACCGATGACCTCGCTCAACCCGGTGCTGACCATCGGCACCCAGATCGAGGAATCGTTCCGCCTGCATCGCGGACTGACGGGCCCGCAAGCCACGGCGGCAGCCAGGGACGCGCTCGACCGCGTGCGCATTCCAGATGCCGCGCGACGGCTGAAATACACGCCCAACCAGTTGTCCGGCGGCATGCTGCAGCGGGTGATGATCGCGATTGCGCTCGCCTGCAATCCGCGCCTGCTGATCGCCGACGAGCCGACGACGGCGCTCGACGTCACCGTGCAGGCACAGATCATGGCGCTGCTTGCCGAGCTGAAGCGCGAAAGCGGCATGTCGATGATCTTCATCACCCACGATATCGGCCTGGTCGCCGGCATCGCCGACAAGGTGATGGTGATGCAAAACGGCCAGGCCGTGGAACAGGGCGAACTGAACCAGATCCTCGACCGCCCGCAGCATTCTTACACGCAGCACCTGCTGCAGGACGTGCCGCATTTCGCCAGTGGCCGGGCGACACGCGTGGACGGACAGCGCGACAAGGCCGTGAACACGCAAACGGCCTTGAGGGTCGATGGGCTCGTGGTGCGGTTTCCGCTCAAGAGCAGCTTCTTCAGTCGCGCGACCGGCGCGGTGCATGCCGTCGACGGGGTCGATTTCGACCTGATGCAAGGCGAGACGCTGGCCATCGTCGGCGAGAGCGGCTCGGGTAAATCCACCACCGCCAAGGCGGTGCTGGGGCTGGTGCGGTCGACACGCGGCAGCTTCTCGGTCGGCACGCGAACGGCCACGTCGGAGCGCGGCGCCAAGCCCGTGCAGATGGTGTTCCAGAACCCCTACGCCTCGCTCAACCCAAGGCTGACCATCGAAAGCATCCTGGCCGAACCGGTGATCGCCACCGGCGGGCGGGCGGATGCCCAAACGCGGGCCAGAATGGCCGGCCTGCTCGAACGCGTCGGCCTGCCCAAGGACAGCCTGGAGCGCTACCCGCATGAATTCTCCGGCGGCCAGCGGCAAAGACTGTGCATTGCCCGCGCGCTGATGCTCAACCCGTCCGTCGTGGTTCTCGACGAAGCGGTGTCGGCGCTCGATGTCTCGGTGCAGGCCAAAGTGCTGGAGCTGCTGCTCGACCTGCAGCGCGAATATGCGCTGGCCTATCTGTTCATCTCGCACGATATGGCCGTGGTCGAGCGGATCGCGCACCGCATCGCGGTCATCTATGCCGGCCAGATCGTCGAGATCGGCGACGCGCGGTCCGTGCTGTCGAAGCCGAGGCATTCCTATACGAAGAAGCTGATCGCCGCCGTTCCGACCATCGACCGGCGGCACGAGCATTTCGAGATCGACACGCGCCAGGTGCCGTCGCTGGTGCGCCCGCAGGGGTTTGAGCCGGCTCCGGCGAAATGGGAGCGGTTTGGAGGGGATCATATGGCGAGGGTGGAGGCGTGATGGCCCAGGGATATGTAAGGTCGGCGGGACAGCGCTACCTCTCCGAAGGAGGCCGGCATTGAGTAGCCTCTCCCAGCTCTTCGACCGCGCATTCGCGCCCTTGGCAACGGCAGTGACCGCCAGACGTATCCCTGGCGGCGTGCTCGGCATTGTCAGCCGCGATGGCGAGCGCATCGTCCGCGCAATCGGCTCGGCGCAGCTCGTGCCGAAGCCGCGGCCGATGCGGGAAAACACCTGGTTCGACCTGGCGTCGCTGACCAAGGTGATCTTCACAACGCCGCGTATCCTGGCGCTGGCGCAGGACGGCATCATCGATCTCGACGCACCGCTGATCTCGGTGCTTCCCGACCTTCGCCAATATGACGCCAACGCCTGGGAGCGGAAGGTGACCTTCCGACAGTGCCTCGGCCACCAGACGCCCTTCCCCGCAGTCGAGCCGATCTACACCTACGGACGCGATCCCGAGCTGCTGCGCGCCTTCATCCTGCAGCGCGAATGGCGGGCGCGCGACCCCGTCTATTCCGACATCAACTTCATCCTGCTCGGCTTTGCGCTGGAGCGGCTTTCGGGCAAGAGCATTCGCGCCATGGAGCCCGGCCCGAGCTTTGCCTGGTCCACGGAACCCGATGCCGCCGCGGCGACCGAGGATTGCACCTGGCGCCACCGCGTGCTGTCCGGCGAGGTCCACGACGACAATTGCTCGGCGTTGCAGGGCGCTGGTCACGCAGGCCTGTTCGGTACGGCCGCTTCGGTGCTCAACTTCGCCCGGGGACTGCTGGACGGAACCGGCGCATCGGAACAATCGATCGCGCTGATGCGCGCGCCGTTGTCGGCCACCCGAACCCATGGTTGGGAACGACCTTACGAAGGCTGGTCCGGGGGTGCGTTATGCAGTCCGGGAACGATCGGCCATACCGGCTTTACCGGTACGGGACTGTGGATAGACTTCGACAAGAGCAAGGCGTGGACCTTGCTCACCAACCGCATCCATCCGACACGTCATTTCGACAGCGGCATCGTCTCGCTGCGGCAAGCCGTCGGCGATCTCATCAACAGGGGCTAGGGATAGACCATGGAACCAATCTGGGCTGCCGGCCTGATGACCGGCACCGTGCTTGACGGCAACATCGACGTGGCGCTGATCAAGACCGATGGCGAGCGGATCGAGGATTTTGGCACCTACCGGCTGATGCCCTATTCCCCGTCGATCCGCTCCTTGCTGGAGGAGACGCTGACCGCGGCCAGGGCCTGGAATTTTGTCGGGCCGGAACCGGCGATCTTCAGCAAGGCGGAAGAGGCGCTGACGCGTGCGCAGTCGGCGGCGGTGAAGGAACTCGTCGAAGGGTACGGCATGACGATGGCCGATATCGGCGTCGTCGGCTTTCACGGCCAGACCGTGCTGCATCGCGCGCCGCAGGTCGGACGGTTCGGCCAGACCCGCCAGCTTGGCGACGGCGAGTTGATGCATGAGATCCTCGGCACCAAGGTCGCCTATGATTTCCGTTCGGCCGACATGCGCGCCGGCGGGCAAGGCGCGCCACTGGCAGCCGCCTATCACACCGCGCTGATGCGCAGCGCCGGCGCCAGCGGCGAGGTGGCCGTGCTCAATCTCGGCGGCGTCGCCAACATCACCTGGTGGGACGGCGCCGACAATGTCATCGCCTTCGATACCGGCCCCGCCAATGCGCCGCTCAACGATTTCATCAAGTCGAAAGGGCTCGGCGAAATGGACCGTGACGGCGCGCTGGGCCGCGCGGGCAAGGTGGACGAAGCCCGGCTCGCCAAGCTGTTGCAGCATCCCTATCTGACCAAGGCCTATCCGAAATCGCTCGACCGTTTCGACTTCAGCGCGGCCATGGCCGACGGCCTGAACGCCGAGGATGGCGCGGCGCTGCTTACCGCGTTTACTGCCGCCGCAGTCGGCAAGGCGCTCGACCTTCTGCCAAGCCGGCCGAAGAAGCTGGTGGTCAGCGGCGGCGGCCGCCACAACCCGACGATGATGGCCATGCTCGCCAGCCGCGCCGGCGTCGAGGTGGTGCTGGCCGAAAGTCTCGGCTGGAGCGGCGACGCGGTGGAGGCGGAGTGCTTTGCCTTCCTCGCGGTGCGCGTGCTGCGCGGCCTGCCGATCAGTTTCCCGAGCACGACCGGCGCACCGGAACCGATGCGCGGGGGAAAGCTGGCTGACTGATCACGCGGGCGATAGATTCTTCTGCAGGAAAATTCGGCTGCGGCCGACCGGGAAATCGGCCAGCGTCCCAAAAGGTTGATAACCTTGCCGCTGATAGACCTTGGCGGCGTTGGGATTAAAAGTGTCGATCCAGGCATTTTGGCAGCCGCGTGCCACGGCTTCGCGTTCGGCTGCGTCCAGCATCTGGCCTGCCATATGCTGGCCGCGCAGCCTTTCGTCGACCCACAGCCACTGCACGTAGAGCCAGCCCCAGGCGGTGTAGCCCGAGATGCCGGCGACGACAGCGCCGTCCTCGTCGCGCACAAATACGGCCAGCGCCTTCCTTTCGGACGCGCCGACATCGCCGTCGTTGAACGCCGTCAGCCGTTCACTGAGAAAGGCGAGTTCTTCCGGCACGGGATTTGCCGTCGTTTCAAGTGTCGTGTTCATGGCTCTTTCCGGATTGCGCGGTTGGAAGCGTCAAGAGGGCGGAAGTCGGATGCGGCAATGCCGTAGCGCTTGAGCTTGTCGTAGAACGTCTTGCGCGGCACGCCGAGCGCGTCGATGGCGCCGCGCACGTCGCCGCCATGATCGCGCAGCGCGTCGCGGATGAGCTGCGCCTCGTATTGCCCGATCCGCTCGGGCAGTGCGGCGGCCGGCTCCGGCAGCCGCACTGCCCTGGTTTCGTCATCGGGACCAAGTCCGAGCGCGACGCGATCGGCGAAATGCGCGAGCTCGCGCACGTTGCCCGGCCAGTCGTGCGCCTGGAGATGATGGCTCACGGCGGCGTTCACCTTGGCGACAGGGCGGCCAAACCGCTCCGCCGCCTTGCCGAGGAAATGGCCGAACAGCATCGCGATATCGCCGCGCCGCTCGCGCAAGGGCGGAATGCGCAGCGTCACCACGTTGAGGCGGAAATAGAGGTCCTCGCGGAAATCGCCGCGCTGGTCGGGCCGGCCGAGGTTGACCTTGGTCGCCGCGACGACCCTGAGATCGAGGCGCCGCGTCTCGTTCGAGCCGAGCGGGGTGAGGCTGCGCGTCTCCAGCACCCGCAAGAGCTTGACCTGCAACGCCGGCGGCATGGATTCGATCTCGTCGAGGAACAGCGTACCGCCGCTGGAGTGCTCTATCCGGCCGATCCGCCGCCGCTGTGCGCCGGTGAACGCGCCGGCCTCATGGCCGAACAGCTCGCTTTCGATGACGGTTTCGGGCAGAGCGCCGCAATTCAATGCGACGAAGGGCTTTGCGCGGCGGCGGCCCCACCGGTGCAGGAGGTCGGCCACCACTTCCTTGCCGGTTCCCGTCTCGCCTTCCACCAGCACGTCGACATCCATGTCCGCGATCTGGCGCAAGGTTTCACGCAGTCGGCGGATGGCGGGCGCCTCGCCGATCAACGGCATGCCGTCGGCGGCAAGTGCCGCGGCTTCGCGCAGCCGCCGGTTTTCCATCACCAGCCGCCGCTTCTCCGATGCCCGCTTCAGGGCCTCGACCAGGCGCTCCCCCGCATAGGGTTTCGGAATGAAATCATAGACGCCGTCCTTGAGCGCGGCGACGGCAAGATCGACATCGCCATGCCCGGTGACCAGGATCACCGGCAAGTCGGGGTCAACAGCCTTGACGCGGTCGAAGAGCTGCAGACCGTTCATGCCGGGCATACGGATATCGCTGACGACCACACCATCGAAATCCGTGTCGACGACACCAAGCGCTGCCTCGGCGGCGTCGAGCGCGATCACCGTGAAGCCGGCAAGTTCAAGCAGTTGCGTGGTGGCGTGAAGCAGGTCCGCATCGTCGTCGACGAGCGCCACCAACCCTGATCCCTGCGTCATTCGATCCGCCTCAAGTCGATGGTGAAGGATGCGCCGCTGGCCGTGTCGGGGTCGAGCCGCAGCGTGCCGCCCAATTCCTCGGCGATCTCCTGCGAGATCACCAGGCCGAGGCCAAGCCCCTTTTCCTTGGTGGTCTGGAACGGCATGAACAGATTGCCGGCGGCTTCCGGCCCGAGGCCGGGACCATTGTCGCGCACCGAAATCAGCACCCTGTCGCCACGTTCGGCGAGGTCGATCTCGATACGGGGATCGGGCCGGTCCTTCATGGCGTCCAGCGCATTCTGCAACAGGTTGACGAGAATCTGCTCCAGCCGGATGCGGCTTGCCATCACCAATGGCGATGCGTTACCGCGCGGCTTGACGATGGTGACGCCGGAATCGCGGATGCGGCCGGACAGAAGCGACAACGCGCCCTCGATCGCCTCGCGCACCGGCAACGGCGATGCCGCGACGCCGGGCCGGCGGGCAAAGGTGCGCAGCGTGCCGGTGATGGCGCCGATGCGTTCGGTCATCGACACGATCGAGGTCAGATTGGCGCTCGTCGGTTCGGTCTTGCCGGCCTCGAGAAACCGGCCCGCATTCTCCGCATAGGTGCGGATCGCGGCGACCGGCTGGTTGATCTCATGCGCTACGCCGGCGGCGATCTGGCCGAGGATGGAGAGCCGGTTGGCCTGGGCGAGATCGTCGCGCAGCCGGCGGACCTTGGCCTCGGCGTTTTCGCGCTCGGCGATTTCGCCGGCAAGGGCCGTGTTCGATCGCGTCAATTCGGCGGTCCGGGTGCTGACGCGGCTCTCGAGCTCGGTGTTCATGCGCGCCAGCGCCTCCTGCCGCAGCCGGCGCGTGCGACGCCGCCGGGTGAACACATAGGCAAGCAGCCCCATCAGCAGCAGCCCGAGCAGTGTCGTCAGGCGCGCCGTGTTGGCGGCGGAGGTCATGGCGGCATCGGAGGGTGTCAGCAGCCACAGGCGCCAGCCGGGGACAGCACCGGGCAAGTCCTGCACCACCTCGACGAACCGGCGCGATTTTCCGGCTTCGTCGATTGTCGCCAGACCGTCACCGGCGCCACGCCGTATCGGCAGCGGCTCGAAGGCGGCGTCGATCAGTTGAAGCCGGTCATGCGCCGCGGCGGCGTCCGCGGCGGAGAGCGGCGCCAGCGCATGGAAGCGCCAATCGGGCTGGCTGGTGGCCAGAACGACACCGCGCTCGTCGGTGACGAAAACGCGAAAGCCGCTGGCGCGCCAATTGGCTTCGACACCGCCGAGTTCGACCTTCAGAACCGCGACGCCAAGCGGTTTGCCACCATCGTCGACACGGCCGGCGAGGTAGAGACCCGGCTTGCCGCTGATCGTGCCGAGGCCATACTGGCTGGCCGCGCCGTTGGCCATCGCATCGGTGAAATAGTGACGAAAATTATAGTCGATGCCGACAAAGCTGTCCGGCTGGCCGGCATTGCTGGCTGATATCGCCATGCCCGCCGTGTCGATGACATAGATGGCCGAGGCCGATGCATCGCCGGCTATGGCCTTCAGCTTGGCGTCGAGAGCGGTTTCCTCGACTTTCCCGGCGCGGCGCAGCGCGGCGCGCACCGCATCGTCGCGCGCCAGCACCAGCGGCACGAGACGCTGCTTTTCGATTTCGCCGGTCAGGGTTCCGGCCGCCAGCGGCAAGGCGGCAAGTGCCCCGTCGCGCAAGTTGCCGGCGGCCTGATCCTCGGCGATGCGCCCGGCAACGGCGACCGCTCCCACCAGCACCGCGAGCGCGATCGCCGCAAGCAGCCAACGGCCGCCGCGCAGGCGCACTACCGCTTCGCGCAACAGGTCGCGGGCGGCAAACCCTGGGGCTTCGCTATCGATGCGCTGTCGCGGCGTCGGCCCTCTCCCTTCCCTGCACGGCTTTGGCCCCAGTCTAATGCGAAATTCCGCCACGGCAAACAAGACCTGTGCGGAAATCCGCACAAGTCTCCGCCGACAGCAGGGCAGGGACGGCTGAAACCTAGGGATTTCGGCCTATTCGCCATCTGGCACAGCGCTTGCAAAGGTCCTAGCAGCGGCGGGCAACCGGAGCGCCGCGATGGGAGAAGTCACGCAGGGCGGGTTCCGTCCATCCGGCCAGGGAGAGTTCGATGCATATCGCAGACCAATCCGCCGCGCCCGCCGCGCAGCGCAAGCCCCTCTATGCCCAGCTCTACGTGCAGGTGCTCGTAGCAATCACCGTCGGGATCCTGCTCGGCCATTACTATCCGTCGATCGGCGAGAGCATGAAGCCGCTCGGCGATGCCTTCATCAAGCTGGTCAAGATGATCATCGCCCCGGTCATCTTCCTGACGGTCGCAACCGGCATCGCCGGCATGAGCGACCTGCAGAAGGTCGGCCGTGTCGCCGGCAAGGCGATGCTATACTTCCTCACCTTCTCGACGCTTGCGCTCATCATCGGCCTTGTCGTGGCCAATGTCGTGCAGCCGGGCGCCGGCTTCAACATCGACCCGGCAACGCTCGACGCATCGACTGTGAACACTTACGCCGCCAAGGCGCATGACCAGTCAGTCACCGGCTTCCTGATGAACATCATCCCCGGCACGATCGTCGGCGCCTTCGCCGACGGCGACATCCTGCAGGTGCTGTTCTTCTCGGTGCTGTTCGGCATCGCGCTGGCGCTGGTCGGCGACAAGGGCACGCCGGTGCTCAACTTCCTGCAGGCGCTGATGGCGCCGATGTTCAAGCTGGTCGGCGTGCTGATGAAGGCAGCGCCGATCGGCGCGTTCGGCGCGATGGCCTTCACCATCGGTAAATACGGCATCGGCTCGGTCATCAACCTCGCCATGCTGGTCGGAACCTTCTACGCGACCTCGTTCCTGTTCGTGTTCGTCGTGCTCGGTGCGGTCTGCCGCTACAACGGCTTCTCGATCCTGTCCCTGATCCGCTACATCAAGGAAGAGCTCCTCCTGGTGCTGGGTACATCGTCGTCGGAAGCCGCACTGCCCTCGCTGATGGAGAAGATGGAAAAGGCCGGCGCCAAGCGCTCGGTGGTCGGGCTGGTCATCCCGACCGGCTATTCCTTCAATCTCGACGGCACCAATATCTACATGACGCTGGCGGCGCTGTTCATCGCCCAGGCGACGAACATCCATCTGTCGATATCAGACCAGATCCTGCTGCTGCTGGTCGCCATGCTCTCTTCGAAAGGTGCCGCCGGCATCACCGGGGCCGGCTTCATCACCTTGGCCGCGACGCTTTCGGTGGTTCCCTCGGTGCCGGTAGCTGGCATGGCGCTGATCCTTGGCGTCGACCGCTTCATGTCGGAATGCCGGGCGCTGACCAACTTCGTCGGCAATGCGGTGGCGACGCTGGTCGTGGCGCGCTGGGAGGGCGAGCTCGATGAAGCCAAGCTGGCCAGGGCATTGGCTGGTACGGCCGACGACAGCCTGCCGGCGGACATCGTTCCCGCCGAGTAATCCGCCGTTCCGTGAAATGACGATGGCCGCAGGCACCCAGCTTGCGGCCATCGGCCTATGTCCGTGATGTCAGACGGCTTTGCCCAGCGGCGACTCGCCTATGGCGCCGAAGAAATGGCAGCGCGACGGATCGACCTGCATCGCGATCCGGCGGCGCAGCTTGAGCTCAGCCATTGAAGTCCCTCCTCGTGTCCGGATATGTGCTTGGGCCGACAGGCATGGGAGCCGCCAACGTGCCGAAATCATCGAACAGGACAAGGCTGGCGGCACCAACCAGCCCGGCGTGGCGGCCGAGCTGGGCCTGGACGACCGGCACGTCGCGATAGGCGAGCATGGCGCGCTGGCGGATGATCGCCCCGATGACGGGTGCCATCAAGTCGAGGCCATTGGCGATGCCGCCGCCGACGACCAGCACGTCGGGCGAATAGAGATGCAAGAGATTGGTGAAGCCGACGCCGAGCCAGCGGGCCTCCTCCTCGAGCAGGGCCACAGCGAGATTATCCTGCAGCCGCGCGGCCTCGACCACGTGGCGTCCCGTCACCTCAGCGTTGGCCGACAGGCGGCGCAGCGTGGAGCCATCGAAGGCTGACGTGGCGGCATTGGCGCGGCGGCCGAGCGCGGTTCCCGAGGCGATGGCCTCGAAGCAGCCGACGACGCCGCAAACGCAGCGCTCACCCTCGTTGGTGATGGTCATGTGGCCGATCTCGGCGGCAAGGCCGCGGCGGCCATGCAGGATGCGCCCGTCGGCGACGACGCCGCCGCCGATCCCGGTCGAGACGGTGACGAAGACCAGTGAGCGCGCGCCATGGCCGGCGCCGAAGCGCCATTCGCCAAGTGCGGCCGCATTGGCGTCGTTCTCCAGCCTTACCGGCAGGCCGAGCCGCCGCTCGAGGATGTCGGCCAGCGGCACGTCCTGCCAGCCGGCCAGCGTCGGCGGTCCGACGGCGATGCCGGCCAGCGGATCGAGCGGGCCCGGCGCGCCGACGCCGACGCCGAGGATCGACAGCCCCGGCGCCTCGGCATGGACGGTCGCGGCCAGCGCCTCGATCTGGCCGATCACTGCATCGGGGCCGGCCTGCGCCTGCGTCGGCACCACCGCGAAGGCCAGTATCTTGCCGTCACGGTCAACCAGAGCGGCACGAAGCTCGCTGCCGCCAAGGTCGATCGCAAGAGCGGCTTCAATGCTCATCAGGCCGCGACCTTCAAATCATGCAGCCAGCCGATGCGGCCGGCGAGATCCTTGTCGCCGAAAGCGAGCGAACCGAGCACCACGGTCTCGGCACCTGCCGCGCGAAGCCGCGGCACGGTTTCGTGGCGGATGCCGCCATCGGCGGCGAGCACCACAGCCGCCTCGCGGCCGGCGTTCCGCAGGATAGCGCGGGCCTCGCCCAGCCTGTCGCAGGCTTTCTCCGACAGGCCCTGGCCCTTGACCCCGATCGCGGTGCCGAGAAGCGTGACGAAAGCCACCTCGGAAACGAAAGGCGTCACCGCCTCGACCGGCGTTTCCAGCCTCAACACGACGCCGGCTTCGGCGCCGAGTGCACGCGCCAGCCGCACCGCGCGCAGACCCGATTCGCCATTCTCGGCATGGACGCTGATCATGTCGGCGCCAGCCTCGATGAACTGGCGGGTCTGTTCCTCGACGATCGCCCCGTCGACCATCAGATGGACGTGGATGGGCCTGGCCGTCAGTTTGGCAATGCGGGCGACGAGATCGGGGAAGAACAGGAAGGACGGCGCGAAATGGCCGTCCGCGACATCGATGTGGTGCAGATCGACATAGGGTTCGATTCGCCTGAGGTCGCTCTCGAAATTGGCGAGATTGGCAGACCACGATGAGAATTCGGCGATCAGACGGTCGCGCGGCAATGCGGCGATGGCGGCCGGACCTGACAGGGCTTTCGAGATCATGATTGTTCCTGGTTGTTGAAATTGCTGTCGAGGAAGCTGCCGATGGCGGCACGGATTTCGGCGAAATGGCTGTTCTTGTCGATAGCCTTCGGCGTCACCTCGGCGAAGAGCGCGTTCGGGATCGTTTCCGCCAGTTCGCGGGCGGTCGCCACGGGATGGACGAGATCGATGCCGCTGCCGATGACCAGCGCGGGCCTTGCAAGGCCGGCGGCTTCGGCCCGCGTCACACCAGGCCCATCATTGGCGATCGACTGCATTACCTCGGCGAAGACGGTTGCATTCTCGCGCTCGAAGAAGCCGAGCAACGAAGCGAGATTGTCCGGGGCCTCGCTGCGAAAGCGGGTTGCCGTCGCGGAGGACGCGAAGGCATCGCGCGCCTCGTCCAGCGGAAGCCGATCGATGAGTTCCGCCACTTCGACGTAAGGCTGCATGTTTTGAGGCGCCGCGTCGAAAGCCCAGGCCGGACGCACCAGCACGAGGCCAGAGACGCGATCCGGGTGATGCAATGCGAGGCGCAGCGCGATCGCCGCGCCCATCGAGATGCCGCCGGCGACAAAGCGCTCCATTCCCGCCGCATCGGCGGCAGCCAGCACATCGTCGGCGAACATCGCGATCGAGAACGGACGCTCGCTGCCGGCACTGGCGCCGCCTTGCGCACGGCATTCGACGGTCAGCCGGCGGCGCGACGGGCCGTCGGGAAAGTTCTGCGCCACCTGGGCGGCATCGCCGCCGAGGCCATGCTGGAAGACGATGGGAAGGCCCTGCCCCATGTCGAAGACACGGAGCGCTGCATCGCCGCGCAGCATGATCGTCGGCGCGACACCCATCAGAGCAGCCTTCGCAGGAAGATTGCGACGCCAGGAGCTTCATCGACGGGCAAGCCGTGCGTGACGAGCGCGCCATCGAAACCCACGCCCTTCAAGCGCGCGACGAAGTCCGGGAAGTCGACGACGCCCTGGCCTGATGTGGCGAAGCGGCCGTCGGCGAAACGGTCCTTGGCATGCGCCATGGCGATGTGGCCGGCTGCCTCATCGATCGCGGCGGCGACGATGACGTGCGCTTCCCCCGGCGTTGCATGCTCGAACAGGTTGGCGGGGTCGAGCACTATCTTGAGATGTTTGGAGCCCATGTCGGCGATCAGGCGCATCGCATCCCCGGCCGAGGTGACGACGTTGGCCTGCTCGGGCTCGATGCCGAGATCGACGCCGGCGTTCTCGGCGAGCGCCAGCGCCTTTTCCATCTCGGCGGCCATGTCGGACCAGGCCGCCGGCGTGACGTTGTCGGGATGATATGCCCATTGGTCGGCTGCGTTGCGCGAGCCGGTGCAAAGCGTCACCAGCGGGATGTCGAGGGCTGCCGCCGTTTCGATGACGATAGCGAGGCGGCGAAGTCCGTCGTCGCGCACAGCCTTGTCGGGATGCGCCATGTTGTAGGTGCCCGACAGCGCGGCCAGCAAAACGCCTGACGATCGCGCGGCGGCGCGGATGGCGGCGACGGCATCCGCCGGCACGACGTCCGGCATCGACGGCAGGCCGGCGCAGGCGAGATTGAACTGCGTCGTCTCGTATCCGGCCTGCTTGACCTTGGCCAAGACGGCGGCCGGATCGGTGCCCGGAAAAGTCTTGGCGAAGATGCCGAGGCGCATCAGACGGCACCCGAAACCGAGGCAAGTTCAACCCGTTCGCCAGTCTCGACAGAACGGGCAATCGCCACCATGGCGCGGATCGAGGCGATGCCGTCCTCGACATTGGCGCCGCGCATCGGCGCGCCGTTCAGAACCGTGTCGGCAAGGCCCTCGAGCTGGCGACGGAAGAAATGGCCGTCGGCGCCGAGCGGTTTTCGCGAGGTCGCGTCCTTCTCGTGGAAGATGTCGACCTCGCTGGCGCGGAAATACCAGGGGTTGAACGTCTTGGCGATGACCGAACCATTCTCGCCATAAAGCTGAAACCCTTCGTGCCAGTCCATGCGCACGGCGACGGTCAGGTCGAGATGGCCGAGCGCGCCGCTGGCGAATTCGGTCTCAACAAACCAGCAATGGGCGCCGAAGCGCTCGTTGAGGCGGGCGCGCACGGCGACGATCTCGCCGCAGAGGAAGCGCGCGGTGTCGACGAGGTGCGAGCCGTGCGCCAGCATGAAATACTGCCTGAGATCAGCCTTCGGATTGCCCGCAGGTTTCTTCGCCAGCTTGCTGGTGACGGGCAGCGGCTGCACCGCATCGGTGTTGGTGTAGCGATGGGTGGAATCGCAATACCAGGCCTTCAGCGCCAGCACGTTGCCGATCTCGTCGCGGACGAAGTCGCGCGCGACCTCCAGCGCCGGGTCGAAACGCTTCATGTGCCCGACCTGCAGCACCTTGCCGGAGCGCTTGACCGCCTCCGCCAGGGCCTCGCCTTCCTCGACCGAGGTACCGATCGGCTTTTCGCAGAGAACATGCTTGCCGGCATCGAGCGCCTTGATCGACATCGGCACGTGATAGGCATCCGACGTGGCGACGATGACCGCTTCCAGTTCGGGATCGGCGAGCATGGCGTCATAGTCGGCATACATCTTCTGCGGTTCATAGGTGGCACCCATGCGGGCGAGCAGATCGGGTGCCGCGTCGCAGATGGCGTGGAGGTCGGCATTGCCGGCCTTGACGCAGGATTCCAGATGCGCGAACTGGGCGATCGGGCCGCAGCCGAGCACACCGACCCTGAGGCGTCTGTCCTGTTTCTTGATCATCGTCTTAGGCCCCGTAGCCGCGCATCGTCTGGCGGTTGGTCTTGACCGCACCGGCCGGATCGGCGGCCGCGGTGTCGGATTCTTCTTCCAGCACCAGCCAGCCGTTGAAGTTCGGCGCGGTACCGGCGATCTCGATGACTTGTGGCGTGTCGCAAACACCTTTGCCCAGCATCGCCCACGTGCCGTTGGCGTCGACGTCCTTGAGGTGGATGTAGCGGATGCGGTCGCGGTAGGTGGTGAGCGTATCGGCCATATCCTTGTGGCCGCGCAGGATGTGACCGGTATCCGGCACCCAGCCGACCAGATCGGGGTCGAGCAAGGCAAAGATCGCATCGTAATCGGCGCGGTCGAACAGCAGCGTGTTGTGATGGGAACTCGGATGCACCGCGATCTGGACACCGGCCTTGCGGCCGAGCTCGCCGGCCTTGTTGTACAGCTCGGCCGCGATAGCGAATTTGTCGTCGCGCGGCCCGTTGGAGACGACGGTCGCCGAGCCCATCGACACCAGCGCATCGGGAAAGTCTGCCACGAAATCGATCCAGCGCCTGGCGGTTTCGAGGTCGGCGCCGATCTCATCCTTCAGCGTAAAGCCGCTCTTCGAACCGAAGGCGAAGGAAATGAGCGCCAGGCCAGACGACTTCAGCGCGGCGGCGAACTCGGCTGGCTTGCCGGCGTAGCCGCCGATCATGGTGTCGGTGATCTCGATGCCGGCGTAGCCGCCATCCGCGATCGCCTTCAACAGATCGTCGGGGCCACCGGTGAACCGGTCTCCCAGCATTTCCCAGGTGAAGGTCTGGCAGCCGACTTTGAGGTCTTTCACGTTCATCCTTTCATTCCTTGATTCCGCCTATTCCTTGAGGCGGCCCTGCGTCAGGCTTTCGATGATGTGGCGCTGGAAGAACAGCACGAGCATGATCAGCGGAACGGGACGGCCGAGGCCGCGGCGATATCGCCCGCCAGCAGATAGGGTCCAATGATCTATTGCAATACACGGGGGCCTGCTCCGTCAGTTCTCCTTGGATGGACATCCTACTTGACCGAGCCTGCGGTCATGCCGGCGAGGAAGAACCTCTGGGCAACGAGGTAGATGAGCAAGAGCGGTAGCGAGCCGAGCACGCTCATCGCCATCATCTGGTTCCATTCGAAGGCGTGCTGCCCCATCAACAGCTGTATGCCGATCGGGACGGTGCGCATGGACGTTGACTTCGTCAGCGTCAGCGCAAAGAGAAATTCGTTCCAGCATAACAGGAAGGTGTAGACCGACGTCGCCACGATACCAGGCAGAGAAATCGGGACGATCACTCGCCAGAGCGCTGTCCAACTCGTGCCGCCGTCAACGGCGACGGCTTCATCGAGATCGCGTGGCAACGTGTTCAGGTACCCTGTCATCAGCAGGATCGCATAGGGCAACGTAAACACCAGGTAGGTCAGGATCAGCGCCACATAGGTGTCGAAGATGCCGTACGAAACGACAAGCCCGAAGAAGGGGATCAAAAGTGTGATCGGCGGGATCGTCTGCGTGCTGATGATGAGCGTGTTCAGGCTACCCTTGCCGCGGAAGTTGAAGCGGCTGAACCCGTAGGCCGCCAGCAAGGCGATCAGCACTGTCAGCACGGTCACCGCTCCCGCCACGAAGTAGCTGTTGAAGAAGAAGCGCAGCTTTACCGGGTCGCCGAAGATGGCTGCATACGCTTCCAGCGTGAAGGCCTTCGGCAGGATGGTTGGTGGCAGGGCAAAGATTTCGGTATTCGACTTGAACGAGCTGCTGAGCATCCAGTAGATCGGGAAGGCTGCGAAGAACAGCCCTGCCGCAAGAGCAACATGCAGCGCGACGGTGATCAGTTTGTCTTTGCCAGAGTTCCGTTTCCTCATGGCGTCCTACCTGGCCCGCTGATAGCGAATATAGAACAGCGTCAGGCCGAGAGAGATCAGCAGGATTACCACAGCGCTCGCCGACGCCTGGGACAGGTTGTAGCTCGAAAACGCCAGCTTGTAGGTGTAAGTGCTGAGGACCTCGGTCGCGTATATCGGCCCGCCGCCCGTGGTTATCCAGATCAACGGGAAGACCTGCATGGTCCAGATGAAGTCGAGCAGCGAGATGCTGATGATGATCGGCATCAGTTGCGGGATGGTGATGAAGATCAGCTTCTGGTAGGCCTTCGCCCCATCGATATCGGCGGCCTCGTAGAAATCCTTGGGAATGCCTTGCAGACCCGCGAGCAGGCTGACCATGAAAAGCGGGTAGCCCGCCCAGATATTGGCGAAAGTGACGGCGTGCAGCGCGGTCTCGGGCGAGGAAAACCACTCGATCTTGGAACCGATGATGCCCATCTGCATGAGAATGCTGTTCACGACACCGTTCGGCTCAAGCAAGAGACGCCAGATCACGGCGATGATCACCGCGGTGAACAGCCAAGGCAGTATGTAGAGCACGCGCAGCACATTGCGCAGCGTCGGATTGATGCGGTCGCTGTTCAGCATGAGTGCGAAGACCATACCGATGGTCATATGGAAAACGACACTCATGCATGTGAAATAGAGCGTATGCCACAGCGAAGCCCAGAACACGGGATCGTCAAAGATCGCCTGATAGTGCTTTAGCCCGGCAAAGGATGGATCACGACGCAGCACCGCGCTGTTCTGAAAGGAATAGGCAATCACCGTGACCATCGGCAACAGCATCAGGAGCCCGACTATGAGCAGCGAGGGCGACAGATAGAGATAGGGCGCCATAGCTCGTTTGAGCTTGTGATGGGAGCGCTTCTGCCGGGTCATGGTGGCAACCTCGCGACAAGAGAAAAGAACTTCAAATACCATTCAGGTTCGTCATCTGCCGGTTGGCCCGCCTAATGGCAGGCCAACCGATAAGTGGGCCGCGAGAGCGGAGCACGCCGATCAGAATTTCGCCATCCAGCCCTTTTGCGCGGCAGCGGCTGCCTCTTCCGGCTTTTGCTCACCGGCAAGCATCTTTTGAGCCTGCACGTCGAACTGGGTCATCAGGTCTTCAGCCACCGGCAGGCCCGTGAACTCGTTGGCGAGATAGCCGGTCTTGAAGATCTCGAAAGCCTTGCCGAAAGCCTTGTCAGACGTCACGAAGTCAGGCTTGGCGTTGACGTTACCCGGGAAGGCGTTTGCAAGCGAAACGAGCTTGGCGTTCACCTTTTCGCTCATCAAGTACTGGACGAGTTTCCAGGCCTCCTCCTGATGTTTCGAGGCCGCGGAGATACCGATGCCCCAGGAGGCATAGGGAAGGCCGCGCTTTCCGGTATAGTTTTCCACGACCGGGACCGGGATGAGGTCGAAGTTCAGCTTGGGATTGCGCTTGCGGATAAGGTTCACATGCGCAAGCGAGTCGATCATCATCCCGACGCGGTCGTTGACGAATTCCTCGACTTTTTCCTGCTCGGTCTTGGTGGCGATGCCGGGCGAGATGGTGCCGGCGTCGTTGAGTGATTTGACGAAGGTGAGCATATCCACCACCGGTTTGCCCTCGAGGTCAGGCTTGCCGTTCGCCATCATCGACTGACCCGAAGCCCAGACCCACGACATCATGTCGTTCTGGACACCGGACGGCGTTTGCAGCGACAGCGGCAGCACCCAGCCGTACTGGTTCTTGTCGGCGTGCGTCATCTTCTTGGCGGCTTCGAGAAATTCCGCTCGGGTCGACGGCAGCTTGGTCACGCCTGCCTGGGCGGCGAGGTCCAAATTCACGAAGACCGGATAGACGAACGAAGCGACCGGGAACATCACCGCCTTGCCGTCCACCTTGATGATATCCGCGACCTGGCTCTTGTCGAAGCCGCTTGCGTCCATCATCGGGTTCATGTCGGCCAGCGCGTTCTGCGCGTTCAGATTGTTTACCCAGGCGCCGTCGAGGCCGACGACGTCGCTGAGCGTTCCGGTTGCCGCACCAACCGAGATCTGGTCTCGCGTGGTCGCGTAGGGGCCGCTTACCAGCGTCACCTTGATTCCGGGGTTCGCGGCCTCGAAGTCATCCATGATCGCCCTGAGAGAGCCGGCCGGCAATTCGGGCTCCCACCATTGGGTGAATTCCAGCGTCGTGTCCGCCATGGCGCCGGTTGCGCCAAGCAACCATGCGGCCGCGGCTATTTTCAGCATCGCGGGTTTTATACGGAACGTCATATTCTCCTCCTTCTCTGGGGATCGACCGCACAATGCCGCCGATCGTCTGCTTATTCAGAAGTCTTCTTACGCAGACGCCTCGCCCTCGCCTGCGGGCCTTGCCACGGATCTTCAGATCGCCAGATGCGTCTCGGGATCGAAGAAATGCAGCTTGACGTCATCCAGAGCCAACTGGATTTCCGAGCCGGAGCGGACTGTGCTGACCGGTTCGAATTTCGCCACCGCGTTCGACGCCCGGCCGAAATCCTCCACCGCGTCCGGGTCGCCGGAGTCCACCCGGACCGCGTCGATGTTCAGATGGACGATGTGCTCGGACCCGAGTTCTTCGATCGAGGTCACCTTTGCCGGTATCGTCTGGTACTTGCGGCCGGATTCGAGGCTGCTGTCATAGAGATGCTCCGGTCGGATCCCGAACACGACCTTGCGTCCCGCATAGGATCTCAAGGCCGGCCTGCGGATGAAGGCCTCATCCTGCAGCCGGACGGCGAAGCTACCGGAAATCAGGTCGTCGCCCGTCAGGGTCGCCTCGAAAAGGTTCATCGAAGGAGAACCGATGAAGCCGGCAACGAAGGCGTTCACCGGCGATTCATAGAGTCTCTTGGGGGTGTCGACCTGCTGCAGCACGCCGCCTTTCAACACCGCGACCCTGTCCCCCATCGTCATCGCTTCGGTTTGGTCGTGGGTCACATATATAGTCGTGACGCCGAGCTGCTTTTGCAGGCTGGTGATTTCGGCGCGCATCTGAACACGCAGTTTCGCGTCCAGATTGGAAAGGGGTTCGTCCATGAGAAAGGCGGCTGGCTCGCGCACCATGGCGCGACCCATGGCAACCCGTTGACGCTGTCCGCCTGAAAGGTTCGCGGGTTTGCTGTCCAGCAGCGATGTCAGTTGAAGGGTTTTGGCGATCTCGTCCACGCGCTTCTTGCGCTCGGCCTTCGGCTTGCCTGCCAGCCGCATCGAAAAGCCGATGTTTTCGAACACGGTCATATGCGGGTAGAGCGCGTAGCTCTGGAAGACCATCGCGATGTCGCGGTCCTTGGGCGGCATGTCGACGACGTCGATCCCGCCAATCCGAAGGCTGCCGCTGGTGATGTCCTCCAATCCCGCAATCATCCGCAACGCGGTGGATTTGCCGCAACCGGATGGCCCGACGAGAATCAAAAACTCACCGTCCTCGACCGATAGGTTCAAGTGATCGATCGCGTTGAAATTGTTCCCGTAGGTTTTGCAGATATTCTCAAGAATGACTTCTGCCATCTTCCTCCCTCCACAAGTCTAATTCACGACTTTTTATAATTCTCCTCGGCTTGTGTTCACCTGCGAAATACTTTCTGCGATAGTTCAGGTTCCAGTATCGAGCTGCGCATATTTCAGTTCGACTGCCGACGGCGCGTTCGCCGATGCCAGGAATTCCATGACCTGATTGCCGGTCGGAAGCGCCTCGCGCCCGCCCCGCCCCGTTATCGAAAGGGCCGCCGCCGCGGCGGCGAATGCGACCCGGCGTGCGGTGTCGGCCCCGCGCTCCAATGCAAGGGCATAGGCGCCATGAAAGCAGTCACCGGCGCCGGTCGAATCGACGACGGCGACCCGATGCGGAGGCAGGTGCCAGAGCCCTGTCTCGTCGCGTCCGCGATAATAGACGCCCCTGCCGCCGTCCGTCAGAACCACGGCGGACCGCGACGGCAACCATAAGGCATCGAGAATCTCGGCGGGCGATCGGCACCCCGTGGCAGCCCGCGCAAAGCCGAGGGGAAGAATGAGATGATCGCACAGCGCGATCAATCTCTCGGTGGCTGGGCCGCTGCTCCATTCGATATCGCCGAGGATCGCAAGGCCGAGATCGCGAGCCCGAACCACGACATCCGGCGTCCGGATCGCGTAACTATCGACGATCAGGACTGTCGCGCGGCTGAGGACCTCGTCCGGAAAGTCCGGCGCGGTGCCCAGCATCGCTTCGTCGTCATACGCGATGAACCGCTCCCCATCCGACCCGACGGTGATCCGCGAGCGCACCGGGCGTGCGCGCGGGTGGCGCGGCGCGAATGCAGTTTCAACGCCGCTCGCAACGAGATCGCACAGCACGGCGTCGTCCGCGGCACTGCCCAGCCATCCGATGAACCCGGCGGTTCCGCCAAGCCGCGCGACGGCGGCAAGGGCCGTGGCGATATTTCCGCCGAAAGCTCGGGCGCTTTGCAGAACCTTCCCCTTGCCCGCCGACAACGGCTGATCGACATAGACGATGTCGTCGATCGCAATAGCTCCGAAGCCGAGGATTGAAGGGACGGTGGGCATCGTTCAGGCACCTGCCTTCGCCAGGGCATCTTGCGCCGAAAGGCCGTCATGGATGACGCCCCGAAAGGCAATCGCTGCCTTCTCCGGATCGCCATGCCCCCAGAGATTGCGGCCCACCACGGCACCGCGCGCGCCGGCACGGATGGCGTCCGCCGTCTGCTGAAGGGCGCCGAGCAGCGTATCGGTCTTCGGGCCACCCGCGATCACAACCGGCACCGGGCAGGTCCGAACGGTCTCTCGGAACGACTCGAAATCGCCCGTGTAACCGATCTTGATCACGTCGACGCCGGATTCGTAGCCGATGCGCGCCGCATAGGCGATCTCGTCGGGGGTGAAGACGATTTTTGCGCCGTCGGTGAAATCGCGAGGGTAGATATGCGCGACTACCGGCATGCCGTAGCGGGCCGCCGCATTCACCGAATCGGTCAGCCAGCGTATGTATTTGCCCTCGGTCGCGCCGCGTACCGGAATGGCCACGGCCAACGCATCGGCGCCAGCGCGCACCGCATCCTCGGGCGTTGCAATCAGTTCACTGATGCGATCGTCCGGGGTGAAGCAGCCGGCCTGGATCACCAGGGAAGCCTTGCCCGCGTATTGCGGCCACAGGTGGCGCGCGGTGCCTGGCTGGATGCTGACGTAGTCGGGTTTGCCCACCATGACGCGAGCGAGCGCGCCCGGCAGATCGGCAAGACCTCCTTTGCGCACGTCGCCATAGCCGACAAAGTGGTCGACCGCGCCGCCAAAAAGGTTTCCCGATGGATGCGAGAAGAGGCGCGCAAGGCGCACTTTGGTTCCTAGGCTCATGAGTGCAAAATGTCCCAATCGTTCGGTTTCAAAATCCTGGAACCAGTGTTTGCGAAAGAAACGATAAATGCAATCTTTCGAAAGCTTTCGAATTTGCGTATTTTTGGTAAGGTGAGCCGAGGCCAGGGCGGTTGCTCGGTGCATGGAGGCGAGGACAGGGCAATGTTGTCAGAGCAGAGACGCCAATCGATCCTGAGTGAGGTGCAACGCAGCGGACAGGTTCGTACGAAGGACTTGTCCGACGATTTTGGCGTGTCGGAAGTCACGGTGCGCTCCGACCTCGAGATACTGGACCGCAAGGGACTACTGACCAAGACCCGTGGAGGGGCGGTGACCCGGACCACGGATTCGACCACGGCCGCGTTCGCGCGGCGGATGCAAACGAACCTCGATGCGAAGAAACGCATCGCCCGGGCAGCGGTAGAGCTGTTCGAGGACAACCAATCGGTCATCTTCGACGGCGGCTCGACATTGATGCAAGTTGCCATGCAGTTACCGCCGCTCAACAACGTCGTGGTCGCGGCCACGGCGATGAATATCGTGCAGCATCTGATGCATCGGCCCGGGCTCGACGTGCACATGATCGGTGGCCGGGTCTATCCGGACACGGTGAGCACGCTGATTACCGATGCGGACACGGCTCTCGGCGGCTTGGTGGCGCATCAGGTCTTTGTTGGCGCGCATGCGATCGACTCGTCACTGGATGTGGTCGACGTGAACGAAGACATGGCGCGAACGAAGCGAAACCTGGTGCGTATGGCACGGCGCGTTGTCCTCCTTGCGGATTCGAGCAAATGGGGCGTCAGCGGGACCTCCAAGGCATTTTCGCTGTCGAGCGTCCATGTGGTGATCACCGATGATAGCCTGCCCGGTCCAATACGCAGCCAGCTGGATAAAATTGGGGCCAAGGTGATCTATGCCTGAACCCGTCGCGGTCCCCTGGCCGCAACCGAAAGACCCGATGACCCACGGATTCGCATCGGCCGCCAGCCGTTTTTTCTGTTGTCATTTTCTCCTCCCAAGGCTGGCAGCCTTCCGATGTCGCCAGCCATTTCCGAATGTTCTATAAAAATTTTACGCGCGTCAATATTTAAAATGTTGTATAGCGATTTTGAAAGCGATCCGGCACCATTGCGACGGATCGGGTAGCGGGACCGCATTGGGAGGGTACGACAGAAAATGCAGGCAAAATCACAGGCCAAACTCGGCATCGGCGTCATCGGATGCGGCAACATCTCGATGACTTACCTGCGCAACGCCGCGCTTTTCGGCGGCATCGAATTGCGCGCCTGCGCCGATATTTCGGCCGAGATGGCGGCGTTACGGGCCAAGGAATACGGCATTCGGGCACTCAGCGTCGATGCGCTGCTGGCCGACCCCGAGATCGACCTCGTCCTTAACCTCACCATTCCGGCGGCGCATTTCGACATTTCGTTCTCCGTCCTTTCGGCGGGAAAGCATGTCTTCACCGAAAAGCCGCTGGCAATCTCGGCCAGCGACGGGCGCCGGCTGGTGACCGAGGCGGCCAAGCGTGGCCTGCTGCTCGGCTCGGCTCCCGATACCTTCCTTGGTGCGGCCGGACGCAAAGCGCGCCGCCTGATGGACGAAGGCGCCATCGGGCGCCCGGTCACCGGCACCGCCTTCATGATGGGACGTGGCATGGAACACTGGCATCCCAATCCGCAATTCTACTATCAGCCGGGCGGCGGCCCCGTATTCGACATGGGACCCTACTATCTCACCACGCTGGTCAATCTGCTCGGGCCGGTCGCCCGCGTCATAGCGATGGCGACGAAGGGCCAGGAGGAACGGCTGATATCGGCCGAAGGGCCGTTCAAGAACACCAAATTCAAGGTCGGCACGCCGACCAATGTGCTGTCGCTGCTCGAATTCCGCTCCGGCGCGACGGTCACCTTCGGCGCATCATGGGACGTCTTCAGGCATTCCAACCATCCCATCGAACTGCACGGCACCGAGGGCTCATTGCGCCTGCCCGACCCGGACACGTTCGGCGGCACCGTGTCGCTGTCGGAACGCGGCGCCGCCTGGAAGGACTTCGCCAGCGAAGGCGAACTCTACGGTGCCCGCAACTGGCCTTACGCAGCGCCCGACCGCGCCAATTACCGCATGCTCGGCGTCGCCGATCTGGTACGCTCGCTGCAGACCGGTGCGACACCCCGCGCTTCCGGCAATCTGGCCCTGCATGTGCTGGAGATCATGGAAGCGATCCTGCATTCGGGCGAGACGAAAAACTCGGTTGCGATCACAGGTGACGTCGTCCAGCCGGCCCTGCTTAGCGAAGACGAGGCACGCGGCCTGCTCGCCTGACCTCCAGGAGATGACGATGACACTCGATCCGGATGCATTGCGTGCCCTCGAAATCGGTCGTGCCGCCGGCGGCGAACCGTTCGAGAATGGCAGCGTGGCGGCGGCACGGGCCGCCTATATCGCTTCCTTCCCAACTCAGCAGGGCGAGCACGAGCCGGTCGCGGCAACCGGACAGCAGCAGATCGACGGGCCGAACGGCCCGGTCACGATCCGCATCCATCGCGGTATCGGCGCGCCGCGGACCGGGGCGCGCGCCGTGCTTTACCTGCATGGCGGCGGCTGGGTCATCGGCAATCTCGATTCGCATGACGAAATCTGCCGCTGGCTGGCCAATCTCGGCAACGCCGTCGTCGTCTGTCCCGATTACCGGCTGGCGCCGGAGCACACGTTTCCCGCCGGGCTGGAGGATTGCGCGGCGGCGCTCCGCTTCATGGCCGGGAACGCTGGCGAACTCGGCATCGACCCTACCCGCATTGCCGTTGCCGGCGATAGCGCCGGCGGCAATCTTGCCGCCGTTCTGGCGTTGCTTGCCCGCGACGGGCTGGCGCCGCCGCTTGCCGCCCAGATTCTGATCTATCCCAACACCGACGCCCGCCAGGCGGCGGACAGCTATCGGCGTTTCGGCGACGGCTTCGGACTCACCGCCGCCGCCATGGCCTGGTTCCGCGACCATTATGTGCGAACGCCGGACGACATCGCGGATTGGCGCGTATCGCCGCTGCTGGCCTCCAGCCTTGCCGGCGCGCCGCCCGCCTTCGTCGTGATCGCCGGCCACGACATCCTTGCCGACGAAGGCACGGCCTTTGCCGAGCGCCTGCGCACCGACGGAGTGCCGCTGGTGCTGCGACACTGGCCGGGTCAGATCCATGGCTTCGTCTCGATGGGTCGGTATATACTGGCCGCGCGGCAAGCGGTGAGCGAGGCGGCGGCCTGGCTTCAGCGGCAGACGGGTGTTCAGGCTGACTGACGCATCACCAGGGTCGCGCCAAGCTTGACGTTGCGCGCCAGATCCTGGCCGGGCGGGTCAGCCTCGTCCAGAAGCGCCAGCAGGATCTCGACGCTGCGGCCAGCCATGGCGGCGAAGTCCTGCGCCATGGTGGTCAGCGCGGGACAGGTGTAGCGGCTCAGCGGATGATCGTCATGAGCGGCGACACGGAAATCGCAGTCGGCGCGGCGGCCGATCTTCAGCCCGCGCGAAAAGGCAGCCGACATCACGCCGAAGGCGAGACGGTCATTGGCGCAGAGCAGCGTGCGGGCCGGCAGGCCGCCTTTCTCGAGCGTCCTGTCCATCCATTCGTGACCGATGCGCTCGAAGTCCCAGCTATAGTCGCCCGCCGCCTTGAGAACGGTGGGCTCCAGGCCGGCGGCGTGCATCGTGTCGATATAGCTCCGCAGCCGTTCGCTCGAATTGTGGTTGACGTGCGGGATGTCGACATAGACCGGCGGTTCGCCGGACCGGCAGAGATAATCCACGATCGTCGAGGTGCTCTGGTGGTTGTCATTGCCGACGAACGGCGTGTCGCCTTCGATATAGGTGTCGAAATAGACGATCGGGATGTCCTCGCTCATCCGCTCGAAGACGCCGGGCTCGGAGACCAATCCCAAGGGCGCGACGATGGCGCCGGCGACCTTCAGCGACATCAGCGTCCTGACCGATTCCGCCTCCAGCTTCGGCGAACCGTGCGAGGAGATGACGATCGGCCAAAACCCTTCGTCGCGGCAGCGCAGTTCGATGCGGCTGACCATCTCCGCGTAGAACGGATCTGTGATCGCCGGCACCACGATGCCGACATTGCGGGTGCGCTTGCGATTGAGATTGCGGGCAAAAACATTCGGCTGGTAGTCGGACGAACGAAGCGCCGCCTCGATGCGCGCTCGTGTCGCCGGCTTCACGCTGGCCGGATCGTCAAAGTACTTCGACAGGGTCGGCCGGGACACGCCGGACGCCCTGGCGAAATCATCCATTGTCCGGTGCGTCTTTTCCGCCATCGATATTTCAGGCTCCTTGCCCTCAATGCAACTTCGCGCACCGGCCAGAATCAGTCTTGCGACCATTGCGCTGAGGCAGCATTGCTTGACCGAACTTATTCAGTCAAATTTCCATGTTTCCACTACAACGCAAAAGCATTGCGCACGTCAAATTATTTATTGACGCTTTAAAAATGGCAACTTAGGTTTTGAACCCGCACGGACATGCGGATAGCGCATGGCAATCGGACGCCGTCCGTCCGGCAGATGGTGAGGACATGAAGAAACTGGTTTGCGCCGGCGAGATCCTGGTCGAGATCATGGCCGAGCGGATCGGCCAGAGTTTTCGCGCTGCCGGCCCGCTGGTCGGTCCGTTTCCGTCAGGCGCTCCCGCCATCTTTATCGATCAGGCGGCGCGGCTCGGCCAGCCGGCCGGGCTGATCGCGGCGGTGGGCGACGACGATTTCGGCCATTTGAACATCGAGCGCCTGCGCGCCGACGGTGCCGACATCTCCGCCATCACCGTCCATCAGGGTGCTGCGACCGGAACCGCCTTCGTTACCTATGAGACCGATGGCAGCCGGCACTTCGTCTACAACATCAAGCAGAGCGCCGCCGGGCTGATCGAGATGGGCGCGGAAGCGCGCGCGCTGCTGGCCGGCGCCGACCATTTTCACGTCATGGGCACATCGCTGTTCTCGCCCGAAGTGATCGAGGTTGCCCGCAACGGGATCGAAGCCGTCAAGAGGCGCGGCGGCACGGTCTCCTTCGACCCCAACATCCGCAAGGAGATGCTCGATCTGCCGGGCATGCGCGATGCCTTGCATTTCGTGCTGTCGAAGACCGATGTGTTCCTGCCGAGCGGGCCGGAACTCTTCACCTTCGCCGAGGCAACCGACGAGGAGAGCGCGGCGCGCGAAATGCTGGACCGCGGCATCTCCACCGTGGTCGTCAAGAAGGGCGCGCAGGGCGCCGTTCACTACGACCGGTCAGGGCGCATCGCTTCACCCGGCTTCGTTGTCGACGAAATCGACCCGACCGGCGCCGGAGACTGTTTTGCGGCAGCCTTCGTCTCCTTCTGGCTGCGTGGAGAGGGACACAAGAGAGCGCTCGAGATCGCCAATGGCTGCGGCGCACTGGCGGTCACGAAGAAGGGACCGATGGAAGGCATCGCCTCGCTGGCCGAGGTCGAGGCGTTCATCGCGACCAGCAGGACGGGAGCACCGGCATGAGCCAGGCGACCGACAGGCTGGCCGCCATAGCGTCGCGCCGTGCGGCCGGCGAACGCTGTGGCATCGCCTCGATCTGCTCGGCCCATCCGCTGGTCATCGAAGCGGCGCTGCGCCACGGCAAGGCGCGCAACGCCGACGTCCTGATCGAGGCCACCTGCAACCAGGTCAACCACGAAGGCGGCTATACCGGCATGACACCAGGCGATTTCCGCCGCTTCGTCGAGGCCATCGCCGGCAAGGCCGGCTTTCCCCTGGACAGGCTGGTGCTCGGCGGCGATCATCTCGGCCCCAATCCCTGGAAGCACCTGCCGGCGCCTGAAGCCATGGAGAAGGCATCGCGCATGGTGGACGCCTATGCCGAGGCCGGCTACACCAAGATCCACCTCGACGCCAGCATGGGCTGCGCCGGCGAAGGCGCGGCACCGCCCGACGCCACGATCGCCGCGCGCGCCGCCGAACTGGCCGAGGTGGCGGAGGCCGCAATTGAACGAACAGGCGGCGCCAGGCCTGTCTATGTCATCGGCACTGAAGTGCCGGTGCCGGGCGGCGCCCTGGAAGCGATGGACCATCTGGCGGTGACGACACCGGAGGCGGCCCGCGAGACGGTGCGCATCCACCGCGATGCCTTCAGCCAGCGCGGCCTCGACCAGGCCTTCTCGCGGGCGATCGGCGTCGTCGTGCAGCCGGGCGTGGAATTCGGCAATGCGGAGGTGATCGCCTACCGGCCGGAACGCGCCCGGGCGCTCGCCGGCACGCTGCGCGACCTGCCGCAATTCGTCTTCGAGGCCCACTCGACCGACTACCAGCCGGTCGCCGCGCTGAGCGCTTTGGTCGATGACGGTTTTGCCATCCTCAAGGTCGGGCCATGGCTGACCTTCGCGCTGCGCGAAGCGCTCTACGGTTTGAGCCACATCGCTGACATTCTTGCTCCCGACCCGGCTCGGGAAAGCCTGCCGGCGGCGATGGAGCGCGTCATGCTGGCAGCGCCCGACAACTGGAAGAATTACCATCACGGCTCCGAGGCCGAGCAGTGGATCGAGCGACATTTCTCTTACAGTGACCGTATCCGCTACTATTGGCCGGCGCAGGCGGCGCGGCAGGCCGTGAACGCGCTGATGCAGGCGCTGGGCGAGCGCGACATCCCCTCACCCCTGATCAGCCAGTATCTCGGCCGTCTCGACGGCGCGGTGGCGAGCGGGTCCGTCGCGCCAAAGGCCAGGGAACTCCTCATCGCAGGCGTGACGGATGTTCTCGACATCTATGCCAGCGCAACTGGCTGATCGACCCTGACCACGCCTCGGCGTTGCACCTGGAAAAACCAATGACGTGCGGCGCCAGCTTTTCCGGCGTGTCGGTGTAGTGCCGGACGGCAGTCCACCGGGAAAGCGCCGGCAGCGCCTTCCCGGACGGAAGCTTATTCGCCGCGCATCGTCGCCTGGAAGGTCGGCAGGTGTTTCTTCTGCGCTTCCAGCATGCGTTCGCGGTAGACACCGTAGATGACGTCGGTATCATGCAACGTCACGCCGGCGATCGTCGGCGAGGCGAAGACCGGCAGTTCGATGCCGCGCTTGGCGAGTTGCTCGGCCGTGCGCGCGATCAACTCGTGCGCCAGGATCATGGCGAGCACCGTCGATGAGCCCGACACCGGACGGCTCCAACCTTCGACCGGTACGATGGCGTCCTCGATCGGCGAGCAGGTGTCGATGACGAGATCCGCCGCGTCGGCCAGCCGCTTGCCAGAGGAATGCGTCGCCGGCTTGTCGAGATTGTTCTTGCTGGTCACCGCGACGACGAAGATGCCGCGCTTCCTGGCATAGAGAGCGGTGTCGATGCCGGACGAATTGCGGCCGCTGTGGCCGAAGATGATGATCGAATCGCCCTTGTTGAGCGGCTGGTGGTCGAGGAATTTCTCGGCATACTTTTCAGTTCGCTCCAGCCACAGAAGCTCGCGCACCCCGCCGGCGCCGAGCACGTTGTGCCACATAACGCGCGGGTCGGTCAGCGGATTGAAGCCGACATAGCTGCCGTAGCGCGGGAACACTTCCTGCACAGGCAGCACCGAATGGCCCGAACCGTAGAGATGGACCAACCCGCCGCCTTCCAACGAGTCGGCAAAGCGGCTGGCGGCCTGGCCGAAGGCCTCTTCATTGGTTTTCGCTGCCTTGTCGATGAGAGCGGCGAGACGGTGGATGTAGAGATCGGACACGTGGGTACTCCTGTTTAAAGGTCTGCTCGGGAGGGTGGATCAGCTTCGCGGATTGGACGGGACGCGCCCGGCGCGCAGCGTCGAGCGGATTTCGTAGCGGTCGCCGCGCATGATGGAGACGGTGAATTCGAACGGGCCGCGCTCGTCGGTGGTGATGCGCTCGACGATGAAGGCGGGGCTGCCGGCGGGCAGGTCAAGCAGTTCGGCATCCGCCGCCCCAACCGCGCCGACGCGGTAATTTTCCCGCGCGGCCGCCGGCACAATGCCGTAGTGACGCTCCAGCGCCTCGTAGAGCGAACCCTGCAGCAGGCCGGCGTCGAGGAAGCCCGGCACGCGCGCGGCCGAAAGCTGCGCCGTCTGGATGCCGATCGGCTCGCTGTTGCCCAACCTGAGACGCCGGATGCGCACCACCGGATCGCCCTCCTCGATCTCCAGCGCGCCGGCGGCCGCCGCATTGGCTGATGTCAGACCGCAGTCGAGCAGGCGCGAGCCGGCGACCACACCCATATTGCCCATTTCCTGGGTGAAGCTGGTCAGCTCGCGGGTGCCTGCCACCAGCGTGGTGGAGCGCACAAAGGTGCCGCGGCCATGCTCGCGCCTGAGCAGGCCGCCTTCCTCCAGATTGCGCAGGGCGTGGCGCAAAGTGATGCGGCTGACACCGAACAGGGCACACAGCCGGTCTTCGGCCGGGATCTGGTCGCCGGTCGCCCATTCGCCGCTCTTGACGATGGCGCGGATCGCCTCCTCGACCTGATACCAGAGCGGCTCCGGCCGTCTGCGGTCCGGCTGCTGAAAACTCGCTTGGCTCATCGCACCTGTCTCCACTCTTTCCCCGCGCGACCAGCCAATGCCGCGCCGACAAGGCCGGCGCCCGGGCCGAACCGGCCGGACCGAACCTCGATGCCACGCAGATGCGACGGCAACTGGCGCCGCAGCGCGGCAAGCAGCGGTGGTCGGATCACGTCCAGCGCCTCGGCCAGTCCTCCCGAAATCAGAACCGCCTGCGGATCGAGCAGCGCCACAGCGCCGGCAAGCGCGGTGCCGAGCCGCCGCGCCGGCACTTCCAGCAAGGTCTGCGCGGCGAGTTCCCCGCCTTGGGCGGCGGCGATCAGCTGGCGGCCATCGGCGAGGCCAATCTGGGCGGCAAGCGCATCGAGTGCCCGGCCCGAGGCGACGCGCTCCAGCCAGCCACTGCGCTCCTCGCCATGATCCTTGATGTCGGCGCAGGCCCAGCCGAACGAACAGGCGCCGCCATGCGCGCCGGCAACTATGCGGCCGTTGGCCAGCACCGCCGAGCCGATGCCGGTGCCGATGGCGAGCAGGATCGCATCCGACATGCCCTTGGCCGCGCCCTCGACGACTTCCGCCAACAGCGCGATCTGCGCGTCGTTGCCGAGCGCCACGGGCAGGCCTGGAAACAAGGCCTGGATGTCAACGCCGTCGAGAAACGGCAGGTTCGGGATCCAGCGGCAGACGGCACCTTCGACAAGCCCGGGCACCGCGATGCCGAACGCCTCGATCGCCCCAGCCTCGGCGCGCAGGGCCTGGACGCGGGCGACGAACGCATCAAGACTGGCCGGCGCCGGCTCGCGGCTCGGCATGTCCAGCGCACCGATGTCGCCGGTGAAGACGGCGGCGCGCAGATTGGTGCCGCCGAGATCGATGGCCAGAACCCGCGTCATCGGCCAGGCCCTTTGCCGAACGGCGGCGCGAACAGGCCGCTGCCGGCATTCCACGAATGCGATGCCGTCGCGAAGCCTTGTGCGTAACGCGTACCGCGCAGGCAGCCGCGCAGCCGGTAGAGCGCGCTGTAGTAATCGACATAGGGAAAGCTGCTGAGGCCCCGCGCCAGCTCGTATTCCTCGACCGCCTCGCTCCAGGCCTCGAAGCCATCGCTGACATCGACGAGATGCTCGGGCCGAAAACCGTCATCGTCCTCCCAGTTCTCGCCGAACAGGAGCAGTTGCGGCGTATGCGCCGCGTGGTCGCTGGCAACGGTCGGCAGGGCAGCGTAGAAGATGCCGGTCTGCGTCAGATGCGCGGCGGCGCGATGGTCCTTGTGCCAGCTGCCGTGCCAATGGGTAATGACGATCTCTGGTTTGAGTTCGCGAATGATGTCGCATACCTCGAGCGCCGTCTCGTCGTCCGACGGCAGGAAGGCGTCGCGCAGGCCGAGGCTGCGTACCTTGACACCAAGCCGCTCAGCCGCCCTGCCCGCTTCCTCTTCCTTCTGCACGCAATAATGCGCGGGGATGAGACAGGGATGCCCCTGCTCGCCCATGGTCAGGTGCAGGAAGGTCACCGTGGCACCGCGTTTGACGGCGGCGGCGGCCAGCGGCCCGGCGATCACCTCGGCATCGAAGGCGTGCGCGCCGACAACGAGGATGGAGCTTGCGGCGTAGATCCTGTCCTCGATCATTTCATGCCTCCCCCGGCACCGACGCCTTCGCGAATCTGGCGGGCAAGCAGACAATACATGATCAGGATGGGAGCCATGGAGATCGCCAGCGAGGCGAACACCAGGCCCCAGTCGGTGCGGAATTGGCCGACGAAGACGCTGATCGCCAGCGGCACAGTCTTGTAGCGGTCGTCGAAAATGAAGATCAGCGGGAAGAAGAAGTCGTTCCACACGGCGATCGCCGTGAAGATGGCGACGATCGAGACCGCCGGCTTCACCATCGGCAGGATGATCTGGAACAGGATGCGGACCTCGCCGGCGCCGTCCATGCGCGCCGCCTCATCGAGTTCGGACGGCAGCACGCGCATGAAGTTGGCGAAGATGAAGACGGCGAAGGGAATGCGGATCGCCGAATAGACGAGGGTCAGGCCGGTCAGGGAGTCCAACAGGCCGAGGTTGCGCATCAAGGTGAACAGCTCGACCGAGGCCAATCTGATCGGCAGCATGATGCCCGACAGGAACAGGCCGAGCATGATGGCGTTCCAGCCAAGCTTGTAGCGGCTGAGCGGATAGGCAGCCATCGCCGAGACGACGATGGTGAGAATGACCGCGCCGGCGGTGACGATCAGGCTGTTGATGAAATTGTGGCCGAGATCGGCGCGCGTCCACGCCCGGACGAAATTGTCGAAAGCCCAACTTTGCGGCAGGCCGAGCCTGTTGTCGTAGATTTCGGCCGTGGTCTTGAAGCAGGAGACGACGAGGATGTAGAGCGGCAGCAGAACCGCCGCTGTCCAAATGGCCAGCACGGTCCAACCCGGCAGCCGCGCCAGTCTTGGCGGAAACGTCCTGTACGGGATCGCCGGCACGCTCATAGCTGCACCGTGCGGCGATCGAAGAAGCGCAGCATCAGCAGCGTGCCGATGCTGAGGATCAGGAACAGCACGGTGCCCAAGGCCAGCGCCAGACCGATATCAGTGATACCGACAGCGCCCTCGGCGCCGAAGGCCAGTCGGTAGAAATAGGTCACCAGCGTGTCGGTCGAATAGCTCGGATTGCCCTGCACGCCTTGCATCACATAGACGATGTCGAACTGGTTGAAGGTGTTGATGAACGACAGCGTCGTCAGCGTGCCGAGCGCCGGCATCAAAAGCGGCAGCGCGACGGAAAACAGCATGCGCGCATTGCCGGCGCCGTCGAGCTTCGCCGCCTCGAATATCTGGCCGGCAATCTGCCGCAGGCCCGCCGTGTAGATCAGCACCGGCAGGCCCATCCAGTTCCAGGCGTCGACGGCGATCAGCATTCCAAGCGCGGTGTGGCTGTTGCCGAGCACGGTGAGGCTGCCCTGATGGAGGCCGAGCCCGTTCAGCGCCCATTCGACGACGCCGCCCGGCGCCAGAAGCAGGCGCCACAGCGCCCCGACGATGACGGGGCTCAGAACCGCCGGAAAGAAAAACACCGACTGGAAGAAGGCCGCTCCCCTGTCGCGCAGGAACAGCAGCCAGGCGAACAAAAGGCCGATGCCATTCTGGAAGAGCATGATGCCGAAAAACCAGGCGGTATTGTGCCACAGCGCGCCATAGAGCCGCGCACCGCTGGGAAAGACAAACAGGCGCGAAAAATTCGACAGGCCGGCGAATTCGACCATGCGCATGCCCTTCCAGATGAAGAAGCTGCCCCACAGCGACATCGCCAGCGGATAGAGGACGAAGAGCGTGTAGACGGCCAGCGCCGGCAAGATGAAAAGCACGGCCATGCGCTGCTGCGTGCGTTTCAGGCTGCTTGGGCGGTGAAAATTGGTCATGCGTTGTTCTGTCCGGCGAGAGGCCGGCCGCGATGCGACCGGCCTGGCTCCTCACTGCTTCGGCTTGAACCAGGTGGCGACGGCGGCCTGAATATCGGCGGCCAGCTTCTCCGGCGCGATGTTGCCCTCGACCATGTCGATGATCTCCGACTGCAACACAGAGGACGCCGTCGGCGACTGCCAGCGGAAGCCGACCAGCGTCAGATAGGGCGTCGAGTTCTTCGACATTTCCATCATCTGCGCCAGCACCGGATCCTTCACGGTGACGTCGGTGCGGGCCGGCGGCCAACCGAGCTCATCGGCGAACATCTGCGCGAATTCGGCCGAAGCCATGAAGCCCAGCACCTTGATCGCGGCCTCCTTGTTTTGACTCTCGGAGACGAGACCATAGGAGCCGTCCGAGAAGGCCGACGTGTAGAGCTTTGCCCCGGCATCGTCGGCTGGGAACGGGAAGATCGAGAATTTCAGCTTCGGGTTCTGCGCCTTAAAGCTGCCGTTCTCAAAGGACCCACCGAGGAACATCGCCGCCTTGCCGCCGATGAACTGCTGCGTGGCCGTGGTGTAGTCGATGCCGGCGAAGCCGTCCGGGAAATAGGGCTTCAGCTCGGCGAAGCGCTTCAGCGCCGCGACATAGCGCGGATCGTCGAAGGTCGCCTTGCCGGTCATCATCTCGTCGTAGAAATCAGGGCCGTAGACGGTCGGGCCAATGACGCCGACGCCGATCTCAAGCTCCCAAGCGGAGCCATTGGCGCCGCCGGTTGCGATCGGGGTAATGCCGGCCGCCTTCAGCTTGCCGCAGGCGGCGACGAAATCCTTGTAGGTCTTGGGGATCTCGATGCCTTGCGCGGCAAAGATATCCTGATTGTAGAACACGCCCATCATCGGCACCGAATAAGGCACGCCGTAGAGCTTGCCGTCGGTGCGCCCGCGCGCGCCGCCAAGGGCGGCATCCGGCATGTTCTTCAATTCCGGCACGCTGTCGTCGAGCGCGTCGAGATAGCCGGCATCGACGAAGGGCTGCAACTCGCCATAGGCTTTTAGCTGGGCAATATCGGGCCCGCGACCACCGCGCAGCGCGGTGCTCAGCCGGTTCTGGTAATCGGCGTCCGGCGTGAACTGAATGTCGACCTTGATGCCCGGGTTCTTGGCCTCGAAGGCATCGAAGATGCGACGCATCGCGGCCTCGTCCTCGGTGCGCCAACTCCACAGCGTCACCGTGCTGTCGGCCCACGCCGGCAGGGTGATGAAGGTACCCGCGCAAGCGGCGGCAAGGCCGCCGATCAGCCCAAGCGCGGCGCGCCGGTGAATTGAAAGCATGCTCATTGCCAGTTCTCCCGTTTCTTCCCTGTCTTTGGCGTCTCGCGGCGCTTCGATGCCGCAAGAGAGTCATTCGTTCGATCCAGTCATTATAACGACATAGCGTTGTTCGCAAGAGGCGGCCTTTTCTCAATAGGGCAGAACCGTCGAGTTCCCGACCCACAAAATCTGTTTAACTTGCTGTTCTGAACAGATAAAATTAATATTCCAGGAGCACAAGAAGATCTCGCGTCGATTCTGCAAGCAGCTTTTTCGCAAACAGGGCCTTGCGCCACCGCTTCATGTTGTCATAACGTCATCGTGGTCGCTATGCTCAAATGGAGGGTGAGGATGTCGTTTGCCTGGATGTCGAAACTGGCACTGGCCGCGGGCCTTGCCATCCTGCCGACCACCGGCTGGGCGCAATCGGTCAACATCTCCTACCTGACGCACTGGTCGCCCGAGACGGTGGCGTTGCTGGAGGCGGCGGCCAACGGCTATGCCAAGACCAATCCGGATGTCAGCGTCACCGTGCGCGCCGTTCCGTTTGGAGATCTCCTGACCACGCTTCGCTCCCAAGGCGGTAACGCGGACGGCCCGACGATCGGCGGTATCTACGATCTCTGGCTGCCGGAACTCGCCCGCGACAAGCTGGTCGCGCCTGCCCCTGAGGCGGTGGCGAGCGAAGTCAAGGGCGCCTGGCCGGCGGGCGTCGTCAGTGCCGCTTCGGTCGGCGGCAAGCTCTACGGAATTCCCAACGAAATCGACGTCTATGCGCTGAACTACAACAAGGCGCTGTTCAAGCAGGCGGGCATCGCCGCTCCACCAAAGACCTGGGACGAGTTCAAGGATGCGGCGAAAAAGCTGACCAACAAGGATGCCGGCCAGCAGGGGTTCGGCATGATCAATTCATGGGCGGCCGGCGTCGTCCATCCCTTCGCCTCGCTGCTGGTTTCCAATGGCGGCGAGCTGGTCAAGGACGGCAAGCCAGTGCTGGACAGCAAGCAGGCCGGCGAGACGTTCCAGCTTTATGAAGACCTCGTCAAGTCCGGCGCCAGCGTGCCGGCGATGGCGACGGCCGACGCCAACACCACCGGGCCATTCCTCGACAATTTCGTCTCCGGCAAGACCGGCATGATCATCATGGCCAACTGGTGGGAGAGCGCGCTGAAGACCGGCATGGGCGACAAGTTCACCGACATCGCCACGGCACCTATCCCGGTCGGCCCGAGCGGCGACAAGCCACATTCGATTTCCTATTCCTGGATGACCGTGGTCAATGCCAATGCGGGCCAGGCCGAGCAGAAGGCGGCATGGGAATTCCTCGCCTGGCTCAACAATCCGAAATCCGGCAAGAGCGGCGCTTCGGCGATGTCCGATATCTTGATGTCGATGGGCATCCTGCCGTCGCGCACCTCCGACATCGAAGCGCACAAGGACAAGCTCGGCTCGGAATTCCTGTCCGGCTATGTCAGCGTGCTCGCCGATGCAAAACCCTTCCCGGTGGTGCCGGGCGGACAGGAATTCTCGGAATCCCTACAGCAGACGATCGAGGCGTTGCAGTATGGCCAGGTCTCGGCCAAGGATGCGCAGGCGACGGCGCAGGCCGACGCCACTTCGATCCTGGAACGCGCCGCCAAGTAGTCATCAGAGCCAAGTAATGATCAGAACGTAATGATCCAGAGGTACCGTGCCTCGGCGGGCATCATGCTTACGCCCGCCGTGACGCTGATCGGCATATTCATCCTGCTGCCGATGCTGCTCACCGTCTGGCTGTCCTTCCAGGACTGGTCGACGCAAACGCCGTTTTCCAGTGCGAGCTTCATCGGCCTCGACAATTTCCGCGAGATCTTTGGGCCGACCTCGGTCGGACGCGACTTCAAGGGCGCGTTGACCAACACCGCTATTTATACCGCACTATCCGTCATCCTGATCCTGCCGCTCTCGGTAGCCTTCGGCCTGATGGTTTACCAGCACGATGTCGCTGGCGGCACGGAGCTGAGGACGGTGCTGTTCTCCACCTATATGGTGCCGATGATCGCGGTGGCGCTGGTCTGGTCGAAGCTCTATTCGCCGAGCGAGGGGCCGCTCAACCAGATGCTTGGCCTGGTCGGCGTCGGACCGCAACCCTTCTTGTCGTCGCCGCGCTCGGCGCTGATCTCGATCGTCTTCCTCAACGTCTGGCAGCAGGTCGGTTATTTCACCGTGCTGGCGATCGCCGGCCTGACGCAGATACCCGGCAGCCTCTACGAGGCGGCGAAGCTCGACGGCGCCAATCGCTTCGAGCAGTTCCGCTTCATCACCTTGCCGCTGATGCGGCGCACGCTTTTGTTCAGCGCCGTCATCGCCATCATCAACGCTGTGCAGGTGTTCGAGCCCGTGGCGCTGATCACACAGGGCGGGCCAGTCGGCTCGACCAATGTCTTGACCTATCACATCCGCCGCGTTGGTATCGAACGCGCGCAGGGCGGGCTGGGTTCAGCCATGGCTGTCATGCTGATGCTGTCGCTGATCGTCGTCGTCTGCGCACTCTTCGCACTCGCCAACCGGAAGGACCAGGAATGAGCGCGGGATCGTCGAGCTGGTTTGCGCGTAGACGCCCCTCCGGCCGCAAGGCGCTGCTGGCCACGCTGATGCTGCTCGTCGCCGTTGCATCCGCCTTCCCGCTGGTGTGGATGGTGCTGTCCAGCCTGAAAACCCCGGCCGAGAGCATGCAGGTGCCGCCGGTCTGGATCCCGCATACGCCGAGCCTCGATGCCTATGAAAAGGTCTCCGGCGTGGTCAATGTCGGCCGCTCGATGTGGAATTCCCTGGTCATCGCATCGATCACCACGGCCGGTATCCTCATCACCTCCATGATGGCCGGTTACGCCTTCGCCAAATACCACTTCCCTGCCCGCTCGCTTTTGTTTTCGGTGCTGATCGCCACAATGTTCCTGCCGCCGATCGTGACACTGATCCCGCTCTACCGGCTCGTCGGCTCGATCGGCCTCAATGCCAGCCTCGCCGGCATCATCGTGCCCAACCTCGCTAATGCCTTCGGCATCTTCCTGATGCGCCAGTTCATTGCAGGCGTGCCCGACGATCTGATCGACGCCGCGCGCATGGACGGCGCCTCGGAGTTGCTGATCCTCTACAAGATCGTCGCGCCCAGCGTCGCTCCGGCGATCGCCGCACTGGCCCTCTTCGCCTTCGTCTATCACTGGAACAGCTATCTGTGGCCGCTGACCGTGCTGCAGGGCAATGCCGATGCCTATCCGATCGTCATCAGCCTCAGCCGGCTGTTGAGCTACAACCGGGGCGCTGTCAACACCGGGCTGGTGATGGCCGGCGCGACGCTGGCCGTACTGCCGCCGCTCATCCTGTTCGTCTTCCTGCAGCGCTTCTTCGTCGATTCCATCGTCGGCTCGGCCATCAAGGGATAGCTAAAGCATGATCCCAAAAAGTGGATACCGGTTTTAGCACGGCGCACAGCAAGGTCGGCACGATATCTGGCTGCGTTGCCGGGCTTTCATCCATGGGTTTGTGCTCCAGGGGCAAGCGATGCGATGAAATCGCGGATCAGCGCGACCAGCGCTTCAGGTTGTTCGACGCAAGGAATATGTCCGGCGTCGCGGATGATCTCGAAACGCGCGCCGGGGATCAGAGCGGCCAGCGAACGGACGAGATCGGGAGGCGTGGAGCCATCCTGGTCGCCGACGATGCAGAGCGTCGGCACGGTGATGCGGCGTGCCGCGTCGGTGAAGTCGGCATCGCGGACCGCCATGCAGGTTCCGATATAGCCGGGCAGTGCCTGTCTGATCAGCATGTTGCGGCAGCCGGCAAGATCGGCGGTGCGCGCGGCATGGAAATCCGGCGTGAACCACACTTTCATCACGCCATCGGCGATCGCCTCGATGCCGTCGCGCTCGATGGTCGCAATGCGGCTGTTCCAGCTCTCGGCAGTGCCGATCTTGTGGGCCGTATCGCTGAGGACCAGGGCGTGGACGATCTCGGGCCGGCGGGCGTAGAGGCGTTGCGCGACCATGCCGCCAACCGACAGGCCGACCAGGACAACCCCGTTGAAACCGAAATGGTCGATGAGGGCGCTCAGATCGTCGGAATGGTCGTCAATCGAGCGTACGCCGGTGCCATTGTCGGAAAGCCCGTGACCTCGCTTGTCATAGACGAGCAGAGGCATCTCGCCGGCCAGAAGCGCAACGACCTCGTCCCAGATGCGGAAGTCAGTGCCGAGCGAATTGATGAAGACCAGCGGTGGCGTCCTGCCGTTCGCCTCGACATACCGGTGATGCAGCGTGACGCCGCCAAGGGTGACGAATGGCACGATTTCGATCCTCCATTTCCACATTGCACAAGGCATTTGGTTCGGCAAAATGATATTTTGCACCAACGGCATGACCGCGCCGGCCACCGATATCGAGACGGTCTCGGAATCATTCGGCCGCGCCTTCATGCGGCAGAGCCATGCGGTGTGATCATTTCAGCCGGCGAGGTCGCCAACGAGGTCGCGAGCGGCGGTCGGAGATGAAGCACAGATGCCATTTGGCGGCATCAAGGGCTCCGGCGTCGTCTTGCGGCTGACAAGGAAGATCAAACCGCCAATGACGGCGTGAAGCGAACGCTGGCGGATCGCCTTTGGCCGGGCGCCAGCACGATGCAGCCGGTGCTGACATCCTCGTGGTCCATCCGGTTGAAGGCGTCGGTGATGTTGCTGACCGGCTCGGCGCAAAAGAACGGCTCGCCGGGCGGGGTGTAGAGGACGAGGAAATCGAGCGGCGCCTCCGCCTCGATATCCAGCTGCCGTCCACGTTCGGGCCAAGAAATCCGGGCGTGGCGCGCCCACCCGGTGAAGACCGTGTCGAAGTCCACTTCCGATACGTCAAAGCCGATGGATGGATCGGCGCCTGCAGGCGGCGGGACATGCCGGATGGGCAGGACCTCCGTGTCGGTTTCCCACATGCCTGATACCCGGGCCTGGACATGCGTCCACGGTGTCGCCGGAAAGCAGGGATGGAGGCCGAAGCCGACCGGCATCGGCGCGTCCGACAGGTTGCGCACCGCAATGGTCATGCAAAGCCTGCCGCCTGCCAGAGAGATCTTCTGCTCGGCTTCATAGCTCCATGGCCAGGAATCGGCGGCGTGGCGATAGCGCAGGACGACCATGCTCGCTTCATGGCTCACGACCGTCCACGGGTGACGCCAGCCATGGCCGTGCTCATGATGTGGATCGTCCGGACCCGTCGGGAGTCGAATGGGGCGCCCGGCGAATTCGAAGCGGCCACCCCTGATCCGGTTGGAATAGGGTACAAGCGGAAAGCAAGCCATGGCGCCGGTATCGCGACGGCTGATCGCCGCTGGATCGGCCGGGCGTAGCCAATCCACGGCTGAACCATTTTGCCACCACCGATACGACGCCAGCGCTCCGCCGGCTGCCGGAGCAATTTCGACCGTCGCGATGCCGTCAGTGATCGAGACCAGCTCCGCGCCTTGCGCGGCAACGGCTGCGGATTTCTTTGTCATCGGCACTCCCCAATCCCTTGACTCCAACCGCCATGGCTATAAGACATATCATATGAATAGTATGAAGAATAGAAAATCATTCAGCACTGCGCGCACGTCACGGGTTGCCGTGGCGGTTTCCAGCGGTTCCACCGCGCTGCACGCGACGGTGGTCGAGCAGATCGGCTTGCGCATCGTGCAAGGCGATTTCCTGCCCGGCGAAGCCCTGCCGAATGCCGATGATTCCAGCGAGATGCTGGGGGTCAGCCGCACGGTGCTGCGCGAGGCGATCAAGGTGCTGGCCGGCAAGGGGCTGGTGGAATCGCGGCCGAAGACCGGCACACGGGTGCGTCCGCGCGCGGACTGGAATTTCCTCGATCCCGACGTCCTGTCATGGCGCTATGCTGGCGGTGTCAGCGCCGACGATGTCCGGGCATTGTTCGAATTGCGCCGCGCCATCGAGCCGATGTCGGCGGCCCTTGCCGCCCAGCGCGCCACACCGGTGCAGGTCGCCGAGATCCATGCCGCACTCACCGAAATGGAAGCAGTCAGCGACGACGGCGACCGCTTCGCCAAGCCTGACCTTCTGTTCCACCAGACCATTCTGCGCATGACCGGCAACGAGCTGATCGGCTCGCTGGCGGCGCTGGTCGAGACCGCATTGGTAATGAGCTTTCGCCTCTCCAACGACAATCCTGAGGGCCAGCGCCACTCCTTGCCGCTGCACCGGGAAGTGGCCGAGAAGATCGCCGCCGGCGACGCCGCGGGCGCGCAAAAGGCGCTGCTGGTGCTCATCGACAATGCCGAGGATGACGTGCGCCGCAGCGTCGAGAACCGCAACAAACGCCGCAACGATCGGGGCCTGCAATCGTGACCGAGACCAAGCGCAAACTGCGGTCCGAAGCCTGGTTCGGCGGTCAAGGCAAGAACGCCTTCATGCATCGCAGCTGGATGAAGAACCAGGGCATCCCGGCAGATGCTTTCGACGGCCGCCCGGTGATCGGCATCTGCAACACCTGGTCGGAACTGACCCCGTGCAATGCCCACCTGCGGGCGCTGGCCGATCACGTCAAGCGTGGTGTCTATGAAGCCGGCGGCCTGCCGCTGGAGTTCCCCGTGATGTCGCTGGGCGAAAGCAACATGCGCCCCACGGCCATGCTGTTCCGCAACCTGGCCAGCATGGATGTCGAGGAATCCATCCGTGGCAATCCGATTGACGGCGTCATCCTGCTGGTCGGCTGCGACAAGACCACGCCGGCGCTGCTGATGGGGGCTGCCTCGTGCAATCTGCCGACCATCGCCGTCTCTGGTGGGCCAATGCTCAACGGCAAGTTCCGCGGACAGGATATCGGCTCGGGGACGCATGTCTGGAAATTCGCCGAGGAGGTCAAGGCCGGCCGCATGCCGATCTCCGACTTCCTCGCGGCCGAGCAGGGCCAGAGCCGGTCGGCGGGCAGTTGCATGACGATGGGCACAGCCTCGACGATGGCCAGCATGGTGGAGGCGCTCGGCATCGGCATGCCGGACAATGCGGCGATCCCGGCGGTTGATTCGCGCCGTGGCGTGCTCGCCCAACTGGCCGGACGGCAGATCGTCGACCTAGTCCACCGGGACGTGACGATTTCGCAGATCTTGACCAGGGAGGCCTTCGAAAACGCCATTCGCGTCAACGGCGCGATCGGCGGCTCGACCAATGCGGTGCTGCATCTGATCGCCATCGCCAACCGGGTCGGTGTCGATCTCGGCCTCGATGACTGGGACCGCCTTGGCCGCGACGTTCCGACCATCGTCGACCTGATGCCGTCGGGCCGGTTCCTGATGGAAGATTTCTACTATGCCGGGGGGCTAGCGGCGGTCATGGCGTCGCTTGATGAAGTGGGGCTTCTTCATCGCGACGCCATGACCGTCAGCGCCAAGACCATCGGTGAACTGATCGATGGCGCGCCAAACTACAACCGTGAAGTCATCCGGCCGCTGAGCGAGCCGCTGACCAAGGAGGGAGGCATCTCGATCCTGCGCGGCAATCTGGCGCCCAATGGGGCGGTCATCAAGCCGTCGGCGGCAACGCCTGAGCTGATGCAGCATCGCGGCAAGGCCGTCGTCTTCGAGAACATCGAGCATTACTACGCCCGCATCGACGATCCGGAGCTGGATATCGATGCGTCTTCGGTGATGGTGCTTAAGAATTGCGGACCGCGCGGTTATCCCGGGATGGCCGAGGTCGGCAACATGCCGCTGCCGGCCAAGCTGCTCAGGGAAGGCGTCTCCGACATGGTGCGCATTTCGGACGCGCGCATGAGCGGCACGGCTTACGGCACGGTGGTGCTGCATGTGGCGCCCGAGGCGGCGGCAGGCGGCACGCTGGCGCTGGTGCGCGACGGCGATCTCATCGAGCTCGATGTTGCCGGCCGCCGGTTGGAGCTGCTGGTCTCGGATGAGGAACTGGCGATCCGCCGCCGCGACTGGAAGCCCCCGGCCCCGCCGCAGGGTGGCTACCAGAGCCTCTATGTCGAGCGCGTGCTGCAGGCCGACAAGGGTTGCGATTTCGACTTTCTCGTCGGTCGGCGCGACGCCGGCATCCCCCGGCATTCCCATTAGAGAGGCGCGTGATGACGGATCAGATCGGCAGCTACGCGACTTACCCCAGCCTCAAGGGCCGCAGCGTGTTCATAACCGGGGGCGGCAGTGGCATCGGCGAGAGCCTGGTGCGCCATTTCTGCGCCCAGGGCAGCCGCGTCGCCTTCGTCGACCTGGCGCAGGAGCCTTCACGACGTCTGGTCGATGCGATCGCAACCGAAGGACATCCCGCCCCACTGTTCATTCCCTGCGACCTGCGCAATGTCGAAGATCTGCAGGCCGCCACCGCGCAGGCGGCGCGGCACAACGGCCCGATCCAGGCGCTGTGCAACAATGCCGGTAATGACGACCGCCATCAGACCAAGGATGTGACTGTGGCATATTGGGATGACCGCATGGCGGTCAATCTGCGCCATCAGTTCTTCGCGGCCCAGGCGGTGCGTCCGCAGATGAGCGCGCATGGCGGCGGCTCGATCATCAATTTCGGCTCCATCACCTGGATGGTCGGCGATCCCGATTGTCCGGCCTATGTCACCGCGAAGGCCGCTGTCTATGGTATGACGCGGGCGCTTGCCCGCGAACTCGGCCCCGAGCGCATCCGCGTCAATTGCATGGTGCCTGGCTGGGTCATGACAGAGCGCCAGATGCGGCTGTGGCTGAACCCGGCCGGCGAACGCCAGATCGCGGAGCGGCAGTGCCTGCCCGACCGGCTGCAGCCTTCCGATATCGCGCGCATGGCACTGTTCCTTGCCGCCGACGACAGCCGCATGTGCACGAGCCAGCAGTTCATCGTCGATGCGGGCTGGGTGTGACCGGTACAGTCTCAAGGGAAGAAGGGTATTTCATGCGTCTGGTTCAGTACACAACGATCGATGGCGGCAGGCGGGTCGGCCGCGTCTCCGATGACGGCAATCGCCTGCATCCACTCGACAAGACCAGCACCGTGCTGGAACTCGCCGAAGCGGCGATCGCCGAGGGCGCGTCCATCGCGTCGCTGATCGAGAAGCGGACAGGTGCGGCCACGGTCGACTATGGCGAACTGCTGCGCGAAGGTTGCGTGCTCGCTCCCGTCGACCACCCGGAACCGGCGCGGTTCCTGGTCACCGGCACCGGCCTGACCCACACCGGAAGTGCCGCCGCGCGCGACAAGATGCACGTGCTGACCCACGGCGAGGACGCCGAGGAATCGGACTCGCTGAAGATCTTCCGCATGGGCCTGGAGGGCGGCAAGCCCGGTGCCGGCAAGATCGGAATCCAGCCCGAATGGTTCTTCAAGGGTGTCGGCACCTGTGTCGTGCCGCCCGGCGCCGATCTGCCGATGCCCGCATTCGCGAAAGCTGGCGCAGAAGAGGCCGAGATCGTCGGGCTCTACCTCAATGGGCCGGACGGCCGCCCCTACCGCATCGGCTATGCGCTGGGTAATGAATATTCCGACCATGTGACGGAGGCCGAGAACTACCTCTATCTCGCCCACTCAAAACTCCGCTCCTGCTCGATCGGCCCGGAACTTTTGATCGGCGACCTGCCCGAAGAAGTGCGCGGCCATTCCCGCATTCTGCGCGACGGCACTGTTATCTGGGAACAGGAGTTCCTGTCGGGTGAAGCGCACATGTCGCACTCGATCGCCAATCTCGAACATTTCCATTTCCGCTACCCGATGCACCGCAGGGCTGGCGACCTGCACGCCTACTTCTTCGGTGCCGCGGTGATGAGCTACGCCTCCGGTATCAAGACGGCTTCCGGCGACGAATATGAAATCCAGGCACAGGCATTCGGCAAGCCGCTGCGCAACCGGATGGTGTCGGTGCCGGACGAGGGACTGGTCGCCGTCACCCGGTTGTGACGGCGACAGCCCCGGAAATTACGGTCCACCAGAACGACAATGGGAGATTAAAAATGGGACTGAAGAAAGCGTTTCTGAGACTAGCGACCATCGGGCTCGGCATCGGCCTGATGACATCGGCGGCGCTCGCCGCGAACCTGCGCGTGCTGGCCTGGGACGGCTATGCCGACCCGGACTGGGTGAAGGACTTCACCGCCGCCACCGGCATCGGCGTCGATGTCGTCTTCATCGGCAGCGATGACGAGATCTGGGCCAAGATCAAAGGTAGCGAAGGGCAGGACTTCGATGTCTTCGCCGTCAACACCGCCCAGCTGCAGCGCTACATCAAGGCCGATCTGGTATCGCCGATCGACATCACCAAGCTGGCGAACCAGAAGGACGTGCTGCCGCGCTTCCGCGATCTGTCCCAGGTCAGCGGCGACACCAAGGACGGCAAGGTCTACGGCATTCCGTTCTGCTTCGATTCCATCGGGCTGATCTACGACACCGACAAGGTCAAGCCGGCGCCGACCTCGATGTCGGTCCTGTGGGATCCGGCCTACAAGGGCAAGATCCTCGCCTATGACAATGGTGAGCACAATTTCTCGTTCACCGCGCTGACGCTCGGCTACAAGGATCCGTTCAACCTCAATGAGGAGCAGATGGCGGCGGTCAAGGCCAAGCTGGTCGAACTCAAGCGCAATGTGCTGAGCTTCTACACCACCGCCGACGAGGCCCAGCAGATCTACCAGAACAATGACGTTGCGCTGATCTGGGCCAATTACGGCCAGCAGCAGGTCAAGGCGCTGCAAAAGATCGGCGCTCATGTCGCCTACGTCAATCCGAGCGAAGGGGCGCTTGCCTGGCTCGACAATTGGGTGATCTCCAAGGGCGTCCGCGACAATGCGGCGGCCGAGAAGTGGATCGACTTCATGCTGAGCAAGAAGATCGGCGGCGAGCTTTCCGAGCGTACCGGATTCGGCAACACCGTGGTCGAGACGAGCAGCGCCGGCGGCAATGACAAGCTGGTCTGGCTCAACAATGTCGAGGACCCGCTCAAGCGTTCGGACATGTGGAACGAGGTCAAGGCGACGCCCTGATCCCTTCCGCACCTGACCTCGAAGGACCCGGCGGTCCGGACGTTCCGGACCGCCGAAGCGTATGCGAGAATAATCCATGAGACAGAACACCGACCTCTTGACGCTGCGGTCCGTCTCGAAATCCTACGGCACGGTTCCCGTGCTGCACGACATCGACCTGTCGATCCGGGACGGTGAGTTCCTCACCGTTCTTGGACCGTCAGGCTCGGGCAAGACCACGGTCCTGCGGCTGATCGGCGGGCTGGAGCCGTTGAGCTCGGGCGAGATCCAGCTGGACGGCCAGGACATCAGCCGCATGCCGATCAACCGGCGGCCGTTCAACACCGTGTTCCAGGACTATGCGCTGTTCCCGCACATGACGGTTTCCGGCAATGTCGGCTATGGGCTTTCGGTGCGCCATCTCAATCGCAAGGAGATCGCGCGCCGTGTCGGAGAAGCCCTCGAGCTGGTACAGCTCGGCCGCTTTGCCGAGCGCTTCCCGGCGCAGCTTTCGGGCGGCCAGCGCCAGCGCGTCGCGCTCGCCCGGGCGCTGATCTGCCAGCCGCGCCTGATCCTGCTCGACGAGCCGCTCGCGGCACTCGATCTCGAATTGCGCCGGCAGATGCAGGAATTCCTGAAATCCATCCAGCGCGAAATCAAGACCACCTTCCTGTTCGTCACTCATGACCAGGAGGAAGCGATCGGCATGGCCGATCGGATCTGCGTCATGCAGGCCGGCCATATTCGTCAGCTCGGCACGCCGCACGAGCTCTACTACAAGCCGAATTGCGAGTTCGTGGCGCGCTTCTTTGGTGAGAACAATCTGGTGGCCGGAAGGCTCGGTCCCGTGCAGGGCGGGCAGCGTCCGATCGAGACGGCCCTTGGACGCCTGGTCTGCTCGATCGGCGATCAGCCGCATCTGAAGGCCGCCCCCGACGGCGCCAACGCCTTCGCGGCGTTCCGTCCTGAAGCCTTGCGTCTTGCGGATGCCAATGACGGCGACAACCGCTTTTCCGGCCGCATCGCCGAGCTGGCCTTTGCCGGCTCGTCGACAGTCGCCACGATCATGGCGGGGGCGGACGATGCAGCGCAACGCCTGCGGTTGCGCATGCCGAGCCGGATCGACGGCAGCGCGCTCAAGTCAGGCGAGACGGTCTCGCTCTGCTTTGCGCCGCATGAAGGCCATCTGGTGCTGGCATGAGCGGAGCCGGCTCGACACACGCGGCGGAACGGCGATTGTCACAGTTGGTCACAGTGCTGGCCTTCGCGCTGCCGGTGATCTTCGTCCTCCTGCCGCTGGCAATCTTCCTGGTCTACAGTTTCTTCAGCGTCGACCAGGGCACGATCGTCTACGCGCCGACACTCGGCAACTATGTCAGGTTCGTCACCGACCCTGTCTTTCTGCCGGTGTTCTGGAACACCATCGTGCTGTGCGTGTCGGTGGCGGTGATCTGCATCCTGCTCGCCTACCCCGCGGCCTATTTCCTGACGACGCTGAAGGGACGGTGGCGCTATGCCTTGCTGATGCTGCTGCTGGTGCCACTGCTGATGAGCTACGTCATCAAGATCTACGCAATCCGCAGCATCCTCGGCCTCAACGGCTTCCTCAACAAGGCGCTGGTGGCGCTCGGCATCCTGGATCAGCCGTCGACGCTTTTCGTCTTCAACATGAACGCCATCCTTTTGACGCTGAGCCTGCTTTTGATCCCGTTCGCCATCCTGCCGATCTTCCTGTCGCTGGAGCGGATCCCGCAGACCTTGCTGCGTGCCTCGGACGACCTTGGCGCGAGTGGCCTGCAGACGTTCCTGCGCATCACCTTGCCGCTCAGCCTGCCCGGCGTCGCCTCGGCGGCGAGCTTCGTCTTCGTGCTGGCGATCGGCGATTTCCTGACGCCGCAGATGGTCGGCGGGATCAGCGGCTTCACCTTCGGCCGCATCCTCTACAGCCAGTTCGGCACGGCCTATAACTGGCCGTTCGGCGCGGCGCTGTCGGTGGCGCTTGCGATCGTGGTGATCGCCGCCATTCTCATGGGCGAACGGTTCGGACGCAGCCGGGGAACGTCGGTATGAGCGCGCTACCCCGGCCGTCCACCATCTTCCTGGCCGCGATCACGGCGCTGGTCGCGGTGCTGCTCTACAGCCCGCTCTTCGTGCCGATCGTGTCGTCGTTCTTCACCATTTCACATGGCGATGTCGATTGGTCGTCACCCACCCTTTCGACCTATGTGGCGCTGGCGGGGAACCATGACATCCTGGCCGCCCTGCGCACCACGTTGATCGTCGGCGTCTGTACCGTCGTGCTGTCGGTGGTCAGTGGAACGCTGCTAGCGCTCTACTATCACGGCCGCCGCTCGGGACGTTCGGTTCTGCAGTTCATCGTCTTCCTGCCATTCCTGATGCCGCCGATCATCAGCGGCCTGGCGCTGCTGATCTTCTTCCGCGAGATCGGCCTCGAGCGCTCGCTGCTGACCGTCGTCATCGGCCACACCGTCTTCGTGCTGGCGATCGTCTATCGTACCGTGCTGATGCGGCTGCAGTCGATGAGCCGCACGCTCGTCGAAGCATCCTACGATCTCGGCGCCAGCGGCTGGCAGACCTTCTGGCGCATCATCCTGCCGAACCTGTCGAGCGCCATGGTCGGCGGCGCCATCCTGGCCTTCGCGCTGTCGTTCGACGAAACCATGATCACCATCCTGGTCACCGGAACGCAAAGCACGCTGCCGGTCAGGCTGTGGGCGATGATGCGGCTTGGCTTCTCGCCCGACATCAACGCGCTGGTGGCGCTGATCCTGATGTTCACCGTCCTGCTCTGCGTGCTCGCCGCCCGTTTTCTCATTCCCAAGCAGATGGCCACTGAACGGAACTGAGGTTTAAGCCAGGATGATCATCCGGCAGATGCAGCTGGGTTGAGATCGAAGACGCGACCTGGATTGAGAATGTTGTTCGGATCGAGCGCCGCCTTCAGCCGCCGCATCGTGGCGATCTCGGCGTCGCTGCGCACCAGATGCAGCCACTGCTTCTTGTCGAGGCCTATGCCGTGCTCGGCCGACACGCCGCCTCCGGCCGCCGCCACGCCGCGATAGATGATACCGTAGGCCGACGCCGGATCCATCGTCAGGACCTGATAGTGCAGGTTGCCATCGCCGAGATGGCCGAAGACATAGATGTCGGCGCCGGGATCGACGGCATGGATGGCGGCATCGGCTTCCTGCAGGAAGGTTGCCATGCGCGCCAGCGAGATGCTGATGTCGACGCCGATCAGGCCTTTCATCGAAAACAGGACGCGGTTGGCATCCTCGCGCACATCCCAGAGCGCGCGGAACTCGCGCGGTGACTGCGAGACGACCACATCGTCGACGACGCCGTCCTCGACCGCCTGCATCAGCACCTCGGCGAAGCGCTCGCCGTCGCGTTCGGGCTCGCTGCCCTGGATTTCGGCCAGCACATAGACGGGTGAGCCGGGAGGCAACGGCGCCGGCATGGTCATGCCGGCGACCATGATGTCATAGAGCGGCGCGAAGTTGACCTCATAGGCTGATAACAACGGGCCGAGCTTTTGCCGGAGCAGCGCAAGCAACGCGATCGCCGCATCGAGCGAAGGCAGCGCGCAGAAGGCGTTCACTTCGGATGCGGGCTTCGGGTGCAGTTTGAGCGCGGCGCGGGTGACGACGCCGAGCGTCCCCTCCGCGCCGATGAAGAGCTGGCCGAGGTCGTAGCCGGAATTGTCCTTGGGCAAGCCTTTGAGCGACGTCAGAACGCTGCCGTCGGCAAGCACGGCCTCCAGTCCCAGCACCTGTGCGCGGTACATGCCGTAGCGCAGCACGCGGATGCCGCCGGCATTGGTGGCGATGTTGCCGCCGACCGTGGCCGAGCCGCGCGCGCCGATATCGACACCGAACATCAGACCGGCGCCATCGGCAGCCTCCTGCACGGCCTGCAACGTTGCGCCGGCTTCGACAACGATCGTGGCGGCTTGACGATCCGGCGCGGCAAGGCCGGTCATGCGCTCCAGCGACAGCACGATCTCGCCCGGTTGAACGCGCGCGCCACCGGCCAGCCCGGTGCGGCCGCCCTGGATGACGACCGGCTGGCGAAGAGCGTTGCACGCGGCGAGTGCTGCCGCGACACCCTCGGTGTCGAGCGGGCGCAGCACGGCTTCGGTAAGCGCGCCGAGCTTGCCGTCGGGATCGTCGCGGTAGCGCTGGTCGACGTCGGAGCCGGCGAGCACGCCGCCCGCGCCCAGCCTGTCGCCAAGCGCGGAGAGAAGCTGTTGTGTCTCAGGCGACATCGGGCTCAGGCGCCTGCGCGACAAGGCGCATCGTCAGCATCCAACGACCGGGTGGCCCGATGAATATCCTTATCCAATACGCTCGCCATTCCCAGATTGCAGCCCGCCGATCCTATTCGTGATAGCATGCCGTGCAAGCGATATCGGCCTGCCTTAGGCGATACCGGCATCAATCGCGAGAGCTGAGATTGATGCCGGAAGGACCGCGCGGTTTACTGAAGCTTGGCCTGCAGCGCGTTGACGTCGTCGGTGGTCATTTCGCCGTCGGTGGTCACTTTGCCGTCGGCAATTTTCCACAGCCGGAACGGACCGGTGATGTCGCCAAACTTGTCGAAGGCGACCGGACCGATAACGCCTTCATAGCGGATCGGCTTGCCGTCCTTGATTAGGCCGAGCGCCTTGGCGAATTCTTCCTTGCCGGCATAGATCGGCGTGCCGGCCGGATCGACCGCCTTGTACATCGCGTCCTTGATCTTGGCCGGGTCCTCGGAGCCAGCAATCGCGATGGCGAGCCCGACAATGGCACCGGCATCATAGGAGCGGTCGGCCGCGGGGTTTGTCGGTTCGATCCCGGAAAACGCCTTGTAGTTCTTGGTGAAATACTCCGTCGAGGCGGTCGGGCTGGTGCCAGAGGACGTGCCATAGGCGTCCTTCAGATAATCGGCGCCAACCGACTCGATGAAATCAGGGCTGTTCATGCCGTCATTGAGCAGGAATTTCTGCACGCCGCCCTGCGAGATCCAGGTGCGGGCAATGGTGGCGCCGTCGACGGGCGTGCTGACCAAGTACAGCCCATCCGGCTCGCCGGCCATCGCCGCGGTGACTTCCGAGGCATAGCTCGACTGCTTCTCGTTATAGGGCGTGTCGGAGACGATGGTGCCGCCGAGCGCTTTGTAGGCACGCGAGAATTCGGCCACCATGTTGACGCCGAAGTCGTTGTTGACGTGGATGATGGCCAGCTTCTTAAAACCCTTGTCGACGGCGTATTTGGCAGCGGCCACGCCCTGCAGCGCGTCCGAGGTGATGGTGCGGAAGAAGATGCCGTTGGTCTTGCCGTCGCGACCGAGTGTCGTCAGCGTCGGCGAGGATGAGGCCGGCGAGACCTGGACGATCTTGGCCGGCGCGGTCACCGAGGTCAGGATCGGGATCGACACCGAGGAGATGATGCCACCGATGATAACAGGCACTTTCTTGACCTGAACCAGTTGGGTGGCGGCGTCGACCGCGATGTTGCCCTGGCTCTGGCTGTCGCGCGTGTCGGTAACGAGATCGCAGCCGCGTACCCCGCCGGCTTCGTTGATGTCGCGGAAGGCCATCTCGACCGACTTGGCGCCGGCCTGGCCGTATTCGCCGGCCGGGCCGGTCAGTTCCATGACGAGGCCGACGGTGATCTTGCAGTCGGCGGCCTGTGCGGCACTGGCAATCGTGACGAGAGCAAGAGCGGTAGTGAGCTGGAGTATCGTCTTTCTCATTGTTGTTCCCCTTGAGTTACACGAACTGATTTGACGTCTGGAAAGTCTCAGTGTTCCGGCACCTGCAGCCAGGTTTCATGCAGATGCCGCCATTGGACGCCGTTGGGCGCCGATGAACTGGTGGTGAAGACCGCGCTCGACTGGCGGCGGCTGTGCTTGCCCGCGCGCAGCTGCGCCTCGACATAGAGGACGACGATCGTACCGGCTGCCTGCCAGCCGGGCCGGATGTCCTCGATCGAGATGGCGAAGCCGTTGTCGCAGGTGGCGCGGCTGGAGCGCACATGGTCGATCACGGCATCGCGGTCGAGGATCTGGCCGCCTGGTGCGATCATGGTCAGGCCTTCGCCCATGACGGCTTCGAAGCGGCCGAAATCCACCTGGTCAGCGCGTGCGGCAACGAACCAGTCGACGAAAAAGCGATGCAGGTCGACGACTTCGGCGCTGGCCTGCGAAAACAACTTGTCGTCCATGGTTTTCATATCCGGCCCGCGTTGAGATTGTAGTGCATGATCGAGCCATGGCGGCCGTGCCGGTCGCGCTCCAGCGTGTAGACGTCTCCCTCAAGACCGTTGCCCCGCGCTATGGCGGCGGCAATCCGCGCACGGTCATCGGCGTCGAGTACGACATCCATGATTCTGGCGTTGGCCAGCGCATGCGCCTGGTTGCGGGCACCGACGATGACCGCCGCCACTTGCGGCTGCTCCAGCACCCAGGCGCTGGCGATCGTGGCAATGTCGACGGCGTGGCGGTCGCCGACCGCCTTCAATGCGCGAAGCAGTTGCTGGAACAGGTCCCAGCCGCCGAAATCGTCGATGATCAGCTTGTATTTGACCAGCGAGCGGTTTTCGAGCGGCACGGCGGGTTCGGCGACATCGAGCCATCTGTCGCTGAGGAAGCCGCCGGCCACCGAACCGTAGCAGAGGAAGCTCACGCCGTTTTCCTGTGCAAGTGCGGCGAGGCTGTGCGCCGGGCGCTGATCGAGCACCGAATATTGCAGCTGCTGGCTAACCAGCGGTATGCCGGCTGCCAGGATTTCGGCAAGCCGGGGCGTGTCGAAATTGGTGGTACCGAGATTGCGCAGCTTGCCCTCGAGCCGAAGCTCGTTGAGCCAACCCATCGCCTCGACATAGCGCGGCTGCGCATAATCCCACCAATGGAACTGCACGAGGTCGAGCAGCTCGGTCTTCAGCCTGCGAAGCGACTGGTCGACGATGCCCCTGATGTAGTCACGGCTGATCGTAGCGAGCCGTTCGAGATCGGGCACCAGTTTGGTGTGCACCTTCATTTTGGCCGCTGCATCGAGGCCGCGCTCATTGGCCAGCCGCAGGCGCGCGGCGCCGATCAGCTCCTCGACGCCGGTGTAGATATCGGCGCAGTCATAGGTCCAGATGCCGGCGTCGAAGGTGGCGATGAGGTCGGTCACGGCTTGGCTACGATCGATGGCGCCATGGCCGCCGGCCAGTTGCCAGCCACCTCGTATGACACGCGAAACGGTATAGCCGGGGCTGAGCTCGAAGGCCTTGGCGGTCATGTCAGGTCATTCTCCTTCGGCAGCGGCACGGCCGTGGTTTCGGCATGGCTGAACCGCCGCTTACCGGTCCTGACGATCCTTAGCCGGCTGGCGCAGTTGGGATCGGGACAGGCGATCTCGGCGTCCGAGGTCATCCAGTCATTCGGGTGGGTCGCGCGCTGCTTCGCCGCCAGCAGCGGCAGCACCGCCGAGATCGAATAGATCGAGAAGCCCTGCCCCGCCGGCATCGACAGCATCTCGCCCTTGAGTTCGAAATAGTCGCCGGCCTTGGCGCCGCAATAGATCGGCTTGCCCTGCGGGATAACCGCCTCGACGCGGAGATCGAAGAGCTCGAAACTGTCGTCAGCCATTTGAGGTCTCCACCAGGCTGAAGGTGATATCGCAGGCGCCGTTGCGCCGGATTATCCCACAGGCGGCGGCGAACTGATCGCGCTCCCCAGAAGATACCTGCGCCACCACGCTTCCGGCCAGCCAGCCGATCGGGAACAGCAGACGCGCGCCCTGCCCGTAGAACAGGCCGATGTCGAAGATGGCATTGGGATTGCCGCCCCACATGCGCGGCGGAACGTAGGACAACACGATGTCGCCCGGCTGCGGCGTCAGCGTCGCGTTCTCGGCCGGCAGCGGTTGGGCATAGGCCCGCCCCTCGAGATCGGCTGATGGAACGGGGCAGGAAATCTCAGGTCCCGTCCACATGGCGTGAATGGCGGGGACGACACGTGGCGTGGCGAGATAGGCCGAGAGAAAGGCAGCGTTTTCCGGCGCCTTCCCCGGCAACAGCAGCGCCGTGATGGAAAGCTTCGAGCGCGGCTCGCTGATCCTGATGGAGGTCATATCTGGCCTTTCGCGGCGGCGGATTGCAGTTTGCTGCGTAGGAAGGTGAAGGGCCGGCTGATGTCGGCGACAAGCGCTTCGCGCGCCGCGCGTGCGTCCTGCGTGGCCAGCGCCTCAACGATGCGGCGGTGATACTGGGCGGTGTCGACCTCGCCGGCTTCCGAGAAGGCGTAGATGGCGACGCGGATGCAAGGACCTGATTGCAGCCACAGGCTCTCGATCATCGGGATCAGCACGGCCGAGCCGCAGGAGCGGTAGATCTCGAAGTGAAAGCTCTGGTTGAGCGTCACTTCGCGGTCGACATCCTTCTTGTGTTTCAGCGCCCGCATCTCGTCCCATTCGCCGAGAATGGTTTCGATGGTGGTGATCTGGCGCGGCCCCATGCGAGTGGCGGCCAGCGCGATCGCCTCGCCCTCGATCAGCATGCGGGCCCGCAAAAGATCGTCGAGACGTTCCAGCGTGATTGGCGGTACCCGCACCGAACGGTTGGGCAGCGCCTCCAGCGCCTTTTCCGTGATCAGCCGACCAAGCGCCTCGCGCACCGGCATGGTCGAGGTGACCAGCGCATCGGCCAGACCGCGGATCGTCAGCACCTGGCTCGGCTCGAACAGACCGCCGATCAAGGCCCGACGCAGCTCGGAATAGACGCGATCCTGCACCGTTTCGCGACCGACCGGCGCGAGTTGGGCCGCAATCGCCTCGTTGTTTTTTTCGATGGCAGCCTTTTGCATGGAATTCCGTTCTCGGCGGGTTTTCGGCTTGCGGATGAAATTAAAGCCGAATAGCGTGATCAAAGCAAGTGTGATCACAAATCATAATCAGGAGACGGCGACGACCGTCTTCGGCCAGAGGGTTTGATGAGCGAGGCAGCGGAAAGGCAGGGGAAGGAGACCCGTCCGCCGGTTCTGACGGCAAGCCACGTCGTCAGGCGGTTCGGCGGCCTTGTCGCCGTCAATGATGTCTCATTCGATGTCAAAGCGGGCGAAATCCTTGGCCTGATCGGACCCAACGGCGCCGGCAAGACGACGATGTTCGATCTGCTGGCCGGCAGCATCCTGCCCACCAGCGGCGATATCCTTCTCGACGGCACGCGCGTCTCGGGCGAAGCCGCTCACCTGCGCATCGGCCGTGGCCTTGGCCGCACCTTCCAGATCCCCCGCCCGCTGCCCAATCTGACGCTGATCGAAAACATCATGCTGGCGGCACAGGGCCAGGCCGGCGAAAGGCTGCTCGCCAACTTCATCACGCCGTGGCGGGTGGCGGCGCAGGAAAGAGCTGCCCGGACAAAGGCGCTCGAACTGCTAGAACTCGTCACCCTCAGCCATCTCGCGCATGAGCCGGCGCGCGTGCTTTCCGGTGGCCAGCGCAAGCTGCTCGAACTCGCCCGGGTGATGATGGCCGATCCGGCGATCATCCTGCTCGACGAACCCGCGGCCGGCGTCAACGCGACGCTGCTCGAAGTCATCATCGACCGCATCCGCGACATCAACGCGCGCGGCATCACCTTCCTGCTGATCGAGCACAATATCGACATGGTGACGCGGCTCTGCCATCGCGTCCTGGTCATGGCGAGCGGCCAGTTGCTGAGCGAAGGCACCGCGGAAGAAGTCGCCCGAGACCCGCGCGTCATCGAGGCCTATCTCGGAGGTACCGCATGAGCGAGACCGTCCTCGATGTCCGCGATCTCGAAGCCGGTTATGAACCCGGCGTACCGATCGTGCGCGGCGCCTCCATCACCGTCGGCAGAGGCGAGATCGTCGTCGTGCTCGGCCCCAATGGCGCCGGAAAGTCGAGCTTCATCAAGGCAATCGCCGGCCTTGTCCCGATCACCGGCGGCACGGTGCTGCTGGACGGCAGGGACATCACCGCCGCGCCCGCCCACACCATGGTGCGGCTTGGCCTTGCCTTCGTGCCGCAGACCGAGAACATCTTTCCGCTGATGTCGGTGGAGGACAATCTCAGGGTTGCCTGCGGCATTCTCGAGCGGCGCGAAGTCCCTGTCCGCATCGAGGAAATGTACGCCGTCTTCCCCGACCTCGTCCGCCAGCGGCGCACCGCCGCCGGCAATCTGTCCGGGGGACAGCGGCAGATGCTTGCCGTGGCGCGGGCGCTGATCATCCATCCCAAGGTGCTGGTGCTGGACGAGCCGTCGGCTGGCCTGTCGCCGAAATTCGTCGCGATGGTATTCGAGATGCTGGCCGGCATCCGCAAATCCGGCGTTACTATTCTTTTGGTCGAGCAAAACGCCAAGGCAGCGCTTGCCATTGGCGACCGCGCCTATGTGCTGGTCGAGGGCAAGGACCGGCACGAGGGCATCGCCTCCGAATTGTGGAATGATCCTGTCGTGGCCGAGCTCTATCTTGGCCAGCGCCCCCAGCATCAGCAGGGAGGCGCGGCATGAGCCTGCAATTCATCGTCGACGGACTGCTGACCGGCTCGATGATCGGCCTCGGCGCCATCGGCGTCACGCTCACCTATTCGATCCTGCGCTTCTCGAACTTCGCGCATGGCGACTTCATGGCCTGGGGCAGCTATGCGACGCTGGCCATGGTCAGTGCCATCGGTGCGATATTCGGCAAGGTAGCGCCGATCGGGCCGCTGTCCTTCGGCTGGCCGCTCCTTGTTGCATTGGTCATCGGCATGGCCTTCACCGCCTTGCTGGCGCTGCTGCTCGACAAGGTCCTGTTTTCGCGGCTGCGCTCGCAAGGCCAGGCGATCATCGTTGTGATGGCGAGTTTCGGCGCCTCGATGGCGCTGCGCAGCCTGCTCGAATTCACCTTCACCTCACGGCCGACCTATTTCAGCCGGGCGATCCAGATCGCCATGCCGGTCGGCTTCGGCATCCGCATCACGCCCGACCAGATCGGCCTGTTGCTGCTGACCGCCGTGCTCGTGCTCGGCGTGCATCTGTTGATGACGCGTACGCAGACCGGCCGCTCGATGCAGGCCTTGAGCCAGAACGCGGCACTGGCCCGCATCGTCGGCATCGACGTCGCCAAGGTGGTGCGCGTCACCTGGATCATCGGCGGCGCGCTCGCCTGCGTGGCTGGCGTGATGATCGGCATTCTGGTGCAGATCCGCCCGTTCATGGGCTTCGACATGCTGCTGCCCATGTTCGCCGCCGCTATCCTCGGCGGCATCGGCAGCATCCCAGGCGCGGTGCTCGGCGGCCTGATCATCGGGCTCGCCGAAGCCGGCGCGGTGCAACTGATTGGCGCCGAATGGCGGGCCGCCGTCTCCTTCATCATCCTGATGGCGGTGCTGTTCGTGCGGCCGATCGGCCTTTTCGGAGTTCGGGAAAGATGATCGATCTCATCGGCTACGGCGCGTTCTTCCTGACCACGGCGCTGATCTTCTCGCTGGTCACGCTGGGACTCAACCTGCAATGGGGCCTGACCGGCCTGTTCAATGTCGGCCTCGCCGGTTTTGTCGCCATCGGCGCCTACACCTCGGCACTGCTGACGACACCGGACGATCCCGCGCGCCTCGGCGGCTTCGGCCTGCCCATCCTCGCCGGCTGGGCGGGCGCCATGATCGTCGGCGGCATTGCCGCCGCGCTTACCGGCATGGCGACGCTGCGTCTTAGATCCGACTATCTGGCGATCACCACCTTCGGCGTGGCCGTCGTCGTACAGCTGGTCGCGCTCAACGCGCAGAAGCTGACCGGCGGACCGTTCGGCATTGGCTTCATCCCGCGTCCCTTCGGCGGCCTGGCCGAAACGCCGCTGCTGTTCAACCTGTCGAACCTTGCTGTCGTTTGTGCCGTGACGCTGATTGCCTATCTCGCTTTGGTGCATTTATCGCGAAGCCCGTGGGGTCGCGTGCTGAAGGCGCTGCGGGAGGACGAGCGGGCGGCGATTTCACTCGGCAAGAGCGCGCGCTTCTATCGCGTCCAGGCGTTTGCCGTCGGCGGCGCCATAATGGCGCTGGCCGGCGCGCTGCAGGCGCACTTCACCGGCTTCATCGCGCCAGACAATTATCTGCCGATCCTCACCTTTCAGGTCTGGGTGATGCTGATCGTCGGCGGCTCGGGCAGCAATCTTGGCGCCGTCATCGGCAGTGTCCTGGTCTGGGGGATATGGGCGGGATCGGGCACGCTGACCAGCGTGTTCTTCCCGCCCGAGCAGCAGGCACGCGCTGCCTCGCTGCAGATCGTCGCCATCGGCGTCATGCTTTGTGTGATCCTGCTGATCCGGCCGAACGGATTGTTCGGCGACAGGCCGAGGCGGCCGCGCTTTGGCAAGCGTAAGCGGATCGCTACGGACAAAAGCAGTTCCGGCTCATGAATGCTCCGGTCCGGCTGGGTGCGAATGGCACTTCGCTCTGGTATGCGATCAACCGCGATCGCCGGGAACGGCCGACGCTACAAGGGAGGCTCGATGTCGATCTGGCCATCGTCGGCGGTGGATTTTCCGGTCTGTCGACCGCGCTGCACGCCGCTGAAAAAGGCATCTCCGTCGCTGTGCTCGAAGCCGAGATCATCGCCTGGGGCGCGACCGGCAGGAACGCCGGTTTCGTCGTGCCGAACTTCGCCAGGATGGATCCGGACAACATCCTTGCGCATCTCGGCCCCGAGCGCGGTGAACGCCTCATCAATTTCGCCGCCGGCAGTGCCGACCTCGTTTTCGGCCTGATCCGGCGGCACGGCATCGACTGCCACGCTGTGCAGAACGGATGGATCCAGCCGGCGCACTCGCCCGGCGCCTTGCAGAAGGCCAAATCACGTGCGGACCAATGGGCGCGGCGCGGACGGCCTGCCGTCACCCTGGATCGGCAGGAGGTCGAAGCGCTGACCGGCGCGCGCGGCTATGTCGGTGCCTGGATGGATCGTTCCGGCGGCGTGCTCAATCCGGTCGCCTATGCGCGCGGACTGGCCGATGCGGCGGAGAAGACTGGCGCGAACATTTTCGAACACACGCCGGTCACCTCGATCGATCGCGGGGCCGATGGCTGGGTGCTTAAAACAGGGTTGGGCTTGGTGCGCGCGGCCAAGGTATTGATCGCCACCAACGCCTATGGCGGGTCGCTCAGTCCGTTGCTGCGGCGAACCTATATTCCGCTGAAGGTTTTCCAGATCGCGACCGCGCCGCTACCGCTCGAAATCCGCACGCGACTGCTTCCCGGGGGGCAAGGCGTCGGCGATACCAGGCGCAATCTCTTCACCTTTCGCTTCGACGCCGATAACCGGCTGATCAGCGGCGGCATGCATATTCTTGGCACTGGCGCCGATGCGCGCGTGCCGCAAACAATCTTGCGGCGGCTTGCCAGCCACCTCGACCTGCCCGATTTGCCGCCGCTTGCCTACAGCTGGTCGGGAATCGCGGCAGTCGAACCGGATTTCCTGCCGCACCTCCTGGATCTCGGCCCGGGGCTGATTGCCGGCCGCGCCTGCAATGGACGCGGCATCGCCATGACCACGGCGATGGGCAAGGTGCTAGCCGACTGGGCCGCTGGAACCGACGCGCGTGATTTGCCGCTGCCCTTTGCACCGCCGGCGCCGATCCCGTTCCATGCCCTGCTGAGGCACGCACCCAACATGCTGCTTGGCTGGAGCATGCTGCGCGACCGGATGGACGAGACGGCATAGGCCGACCGAGCCTGCCGTGCGATCAGTCCGCCGTGCAAAGGTTTTCGGAGAGGATAGCGGCCGCCGCGACAATGTCCTGCTCGAGGGAAGCCCGAACGGCTGGACCGTTGCGCTGTTCCAGCGCGGCGACGATCGCGCGGTGTGCGTCATTGGACTGCGGAATGTAGCGGTCATCCCGCATCAGGAGCTTGAGATAGGGACCGACGCGCCCCCAGAGATCGCGGATCATGTTCAAGAGGATGGGCGCGCCGGCATGCTCATAGATAGCGAAATGGAAGGCTTCGTTCAGGGAAAGATAGGTCGTGGCGTCCTGCGCCTCGACGGCCCGCTGCATGCCGGCGAGCGCGGCTTGTATGTCGGCCAGCCCGCTTTCAGTCATCCGTGACGTAGCCATCTCGCCCGCCAGCCCCTCGATGGCGATGCGGATAAGCGTCAGTTCCGCGAAAGCGGGCGCGGAGAGCAACGGCACGATGATCGAGCGGTTGTTCTGCATTTCCAGAAGCCGCTCGGCAACCAGCCTTTGCAGCGCCTCGCGGATCGGTGTGGTCGAAATGCCAAAGGTTTCGGCGAGCTTGCGGATGACCAGTGTCTGGCCCGGGCTGAAACCACCTGAAATCAATTCCTGCTTGAGCGCGCCGTAGGCGCGGTCATTGAGGGTTTGATGCTCGAGCTTCAACATGCGCGGACCGCTCGGCTCACCATTTCGACAGCGCGCGATCGAGCGTCTCGGCCAGTTGCTCGGCATTGTCCCTGGAAAAGGGCAGCGGCGGCCTGATCTTCAGCACATTGCCGCGTGGGCCACAGGACGAAATCAGCACGCCGTCCTCGCGCATGGCTTCGACGACGGAAGAGGTCTTGGCAGCGGCAGTGGCCCCATCCTCCGCCGTCAGCTCGACGCCGAAATAGAGGCCATTATGCCTGACATCGGCGACCATGCCGTGCCGGCTTTGCAAGGCGCGAAGCAGGTTCCTCGTATAGGCACCGACTGTCCGCGCGTTCTCGATCAGCCCCTCGCCCTCGATCACCTCGAGCACGGCGATGCCGACGGCGGCCGCGACCGGATTGCCACCGAAGGTGTTGAAGTAGCCGGTGTGCGAACCGAACGAGCTCACCAGCTGCGGCCGCACGATCACCGCACCCATCGGATGCCCGTCGCCGATCGGCTTGCCCAACGTGACGATATCAGGCTCGAGGCCATAATTGGCGAAGCCCCACATGCCCTGGCCAAGCCGGCCGAAACCGGACTGGACCTCGTCGGCAATGACGATGCCGCCGGCTTTCCTGACGTGATCGGCCGCCTCGCGGATGACAGAACCATCGGGGAAGAAAATGCCATCGCTGGAAAAGGCCGAATCGAGCAGCAGCGCCGCCGGGCGGATGTTTTGCGCGCGCATATCGTCAATGGCGGCGGCGACATTCCTGGCGAAATCACGCGCGGCGCGGCCGCCGTCGCGGAACGTGTCCGGCGCTGCCACGGCTCGATGATGCGCGGGTACGCCCTTGGCGCCGACCGCCGCCGGCGACAGCTGCGCGGTGGCGATGGTGGCGCCGTGATAGGCGAAGTCGGTGATGATCACGCCGGTGCCGCCGCTCGAATGCTGGGCGATACGGATGGCGAGGTCGTTGGCCTCGCTGCCGGTGCAGGTGAACATGGCGTGGCCGAGATGGGACGGAAGCGTGCCGAGAAGCTCTTCCGCGTAGTCGAGGATGATCTCGCTGAGATAACGCGTGTGCGTGTTGAGCGTGGCTGCCTGCGCCGACAATGCCTCGACGACGCGCGGATGGCAGTGTCCGACCGAGACGACGTTGTTGTAGGCATCGAGGAATTTTCGGCCCTGCGCATCGTAGAGCCAGACACCGCTGCCACGCACCAGATGGATCGGGTTGCGGTAGAAGGCGCGATAGGTCGGCCCGAGCAACCTGGCGCGGCGTTCGAGCAGCGCGCGCTCGGCATCGGCAGAAACACTTGCGGGCGAGGGCTGGGACACGGCATCTACTCCGGCTTGGAATGGTCGAGAAAATAGCGGCGGGCTTCAGCGGATGAGAGACCGTCCAGCCGTTCGAGCGAGGCCCAGACCTCGGTGATGAGGCGCAGGACATAGTCACGTTTGGCCGGAAACCGCTCGGCCTGCCAGCTGGCTATATTGGCGATGAGTGCGAGGCGGGCACGAATGAGGTGGAAGAGGATGCCAAGCTCTTCAATCTCGAGCGGCTGCACGGACTGGTAACCGGCGACGAAGCGTGCCGCAGGCGCCAGCGGATGGCCTTCAGCCGGCCAACGATAGACGGCACCGATGGCGAGATCGCAGATCAGCGGCGAGTGGATCATGTCGCCGAAATCGAGGATGCCGCTGACCATTTCCGGCCGCGAGGCATCCATCACCACATTGTAGGAGTTCATGTCGTTGTGGACGATCTGCGCGCGCAGCCCGGGGATGAGCGGCGCTGCATGTTCTTCAAAAGCGTCGATGACACGCTCGACCATGGCGCGATGGCCGGCGTCGGTGATATGCGCCAGCATGGGCCGTGTCTTGGCGACCTTGCGGATGTCCCACAAAAGGTCGCTGCCGGCAGCCGGATGGAAGAAGCCGCGCAGTGCCCGGCCAAGCCGGGCGAGGAAGATGCCGAGATTGCGATCCTGCGCCGCCGACGTGGGCGAGCGCGAAAGCAACTGGCCGGGCAGATAGGTGACCAGCCGGACGATGCGCGGCGCCGATCCGCCGACGCTGACCATAAACTGCGCTTCGCCTTCAAGGCTCTTGCGCACCGAGGGAACCGGCAAGGCCGGGTCGACTGTCAGAATATGGTCGAGCGCCTTGTTCTGGAAATCGGTGAAGCCGGCCTCTTCCGCCGGATGCGAGACCTTCAGGACGAACTCGCCCTCGCCTTCGGTCTGGATATGGAAATTGTGGTCGCGTTCGCCTGGCAACGCACGCGCGCTGCCGATAATTCCGTAGTGGCGGCGCAATAGGGCCAACGCGTCGGCGATCGAAACGTCAGGCGCATCTTCGGCGAGCGTCTCGCCGAAGGCATCCGATACGGCCGCGTTCATAGCCTGACCTCGGGATCGATGGGCTCAAGGCCACACCAGTCGGCGATGAAGAGCGCGATGGTCTGGGTGACCTTGCGGACGGAGTCGAGATCGACGGCCTCGTCATAGCCATGCGGCATGCGGCAGATCGGGCCGTAGACGATCGCCGGCGTGTCGGCATAGAGGCCGAAGAAGCGCGCATCGGTGGTGGCCGAGGTGACATGCTCCGTCAGCGGCTCGCCCCACACGGCGGTATGGCTGCGCCGCAGCACGGCTTCCATCTCGTCGGCACCTTCCAGCACATAGCCCTCGGCCATGAAGCCGTTATAGGTCATCCTGGGCGGGCGATTGGCCAAGAACGGATCGGCGCGCGCCGCATCGGCGATGCAGGCCTCGAGTTCGGCTCTGGCGTCCTCCAGCTTCTGGCCGGGATAGGTCGCGACACGCATCTCGAAGACACAGCGCGCCGGAACGCTCGATGTCCATTCGCCGCCCTCGATCTTGCCGAGGTTGAAGCGGATCGGGTGCGGGTGATCGCAGAAATGCTTGTCATCGACTTTTCTCGCGTTCCAGACGATTTCGAGCTGCTTTAGAGCCTGTATGATGAGGAAGGCCTTCTCGATGGCATTGGCGCCGGCCGAGAAAGCGCCCGACGCGTGCTGCGGATCGCCGTCGACCTCGACCCTGAACCAGATCGGCCCGACCTGCGCCCGCATCAGCCTTGGCTCCAGCGGTTCAGGAATGAAAGCGGCGTCGGCGCGGTAGCCGCGCTGCAGGCAAGCAAGCGCGCCGTTGCCGGTGCACTCCTCCTCGACGACCGACTGCAGGAATACTTTCGCAGCCGGCTGATAGCCGAGGCCCCGCAAGGCGGCCAGGGCATAGAGACAAGCCGACAGGCCGGCCTTCATGTCGCCGGCGCCGCGGCCATGCATCCAGCCGTCCTCGATCGCGGGATCGTAGGGGTCGCGCACCCAGCGATCGAGCGGTCCCGTCGGCACCACATCGATATGACCGTTCAGGATCAGCGAGCGGCCGGTGGCGTTTCTCGGCGTGTGGGTGGCGACCACGTTGAAGGCGTCATCGTAGGACACCGCCACGGGTGAGAAGCCAGGCAGGTCGCGAATCGCATCGACATCGACACGCCACATGTCGACCGCATAGCCATTGGCTTCATAGGCAGCCGCCATGAAGGATTGCGCGGCATGTTCCTCACCGCGTTGGGAGGGAAAGCGCACGAGATCGGCCAGGAAAGCGAGCTGGCAGTCAAAGCCATCGTCGACCGCCCGCAAGATGGCCTCATCCGCAATTTGCTCAGGCATGATATTCCGCCTTCCCAGAAATGATGTATCATATCTCATATGCCATTCTCCGGAAAGGCAAGAAGGCAGGCGGCCAAAATCATGGCCGCCGCTGGAGCTCTTGGCAGGCGGCAGCAGAGTTGGCATCAGCTTGAAGCGCCGGCAAGGCTGCGCGGCGGAAGATCGAGGACAGATGCAGGTCACCGAAGGAACATTGCCGGCTGAAATCACCGATCTCACCGTCGGCTACCGGCGCCTGCCGGCCGGCAAGCTCGCCAATGCGGTGACCTGGATGGAGGCGCGCGCTCCCCTGCTCGGTCTGGCGCGGCCGCTCGCCATAAAACGGATCACGACGCCCGACTGCGCCTCGTATCGGGCGATCTTCCTCGAATCGGCGCTCCCTGGCTGTGGGACCGCGTGTCCGAAATGTCCGACGCCGAGATAATGGCTCACTTCGCCGACCCGCGTCAGCACCTCTATTATGGCCACGATGAAACCGGTGCCCACATCGGCATGGTCGAATTCTTCGTTGCCGACAGCAACGAGATCGAGATCACCTATTTCGGCCTGTTCCCGTCCCTGACCGGCCGCGGTTTCGGCAAGCGGCTGATGGCCGGCGCGCTCGACCTGGCTTGGCGCCTGAACCCGAGCCGCATCTGGTTGCACACCAGCAGCTTCGATCATCACAGCGTCATCGGCTTCTACGGCGCATGCGGGTTCGTGCCCTTCGCGACCGGGTTTGAGATCATCGACGATCCCCGGATAAAGGGAACCTTGCCGCGCGATGCGGCGCCGCAGATTCCGCTGCTCGATATGGAACGGGGCGCCGAGAGCGAGAACGTCGCACGGCGGCGAGCAGGCAAGCCCTGAGATAGCGTCTCCGTCAGGTCGCCTGCGGCGACGGCAGCCGTTCGCGCAATTCGTCGACAAGCACCCTGGTGTTTTCGGAATAGTCGATGGGTACGACGACGAGATGCACGCCGCCGCCGGTGAAGGCCTGTTCCAGCGTCGGCCGCAACTCGGCGATCGCGTCAACCCTGGTCCCTTTGGCGCCATAGGCCTCGGCGTATCTAACGAAGTCGGGATTGCCGAAGGTCATGCCGAAATCCGGGAATTCGTCGACCGCCTGCTTCCAGCGGATCATGCCATACGCATGGTCTTCCAGCAGCAGGACGACGAGGTTCAGCTTGAGCCTGACAGCCGTCTCCAGTTCCTGGCTGTTCATCATGAAGCCGCCATCGCCGCAGATGGCCATGACACGACGCTGGGGATAGAGCAGCGCCGCCATCATCGCCGACGGCAACCCGGCGCCCATGGTGGCCAGCGCGTTGTCGAGCAACAGCGTGTTTGCCATGCGCGTGCGGTAGTTGCGCGCGAACCAGATCTTGTACATGCCGTTGTCCAGCGCGAGGATGCCGTCGGCCGGCATCACGGCGCGCACGTCGTGCACGATGCGCTGCGGCGTGAAGCGGTCTTCGGTGGCGCGCGCGGCGATGCGGCTCAAAATGCCTTCGCGCAGCGGCAGCAGCGCCTGCGCGTTGGGGATCTTGCCTTCGATGCGGTCGGCCAGCAGCGCCAGCGACGGGCCGAGGTCGCCGACGGTCTCGGCTTGCGGGAAATAGACCTGCTCGACATCAGCCGACTGGTAGCCGACATGAATAACCTTCGGTCCCTTCGCGCCCATGATGAACGGCGGCTTCTCGACCGTGTCGTGGCCAATGGTGATGATCAGATCGGCCTGTTCGATGGCCTCATGGACATAGTCGCGCTCCGAAATCGCCGCCGTTCCCATGTAAAGCTCGGTGCCGCCGGGCACGGTGCCCTTGCCCATCTGCGTGGTGAAATAGGGAATCTGCGTGCGCAGCACGAACTGGGCGACGTCGGGGGTCACGCGCGGCCGTGACGCCGAGGCGCCGAACATCAGCAGCGGGCGCTTGGCCTCGAGGATCATGCGGGCGGCGCGATCGAGCGCGCTAGCGCTGGCCAGGGGCAACTCGACCGGATGCGTCGGCACCAACGCGATCGGTTCGCACTCCGCCGCCGCGATGTCTTCCGGCAGTTCCAGGTGCACGGGGCCGGGGCGCTCTTCCTGTGCGACGCGGAAGGCTTCGCGCACCAGCGACGGGATCATCTTCGGCGAGACGATCTGGCGCGACAGCTTGGTCAGTGGCTTCATCGCCGCAACGATGTCGACGATCTGGAAGCGCGCCTGCCTGGACGACAGGATGCCCTTCTGGCCGGTGATCATGATCATGGGCATCGCACCGAGCAGCGCGTAGGCCGAGCCGGTCGTCAGGTTGAGCGCGCCGGGGCCGAGCGTGGTGATGCACACTCCTGCCTTGCCGGTGAGCCTGCCATAGGTGGCGGCCATGAAGGCGGCCGCCTGCTCGTGGCGGGTCAGGATCAGCTGGATCGACGAGCGGCGGATGGATTCGACGATGTCGAGATTTTCTTCGCCCGGAATGCCGAAGATCCGATCGACCCCTTCATTCTCGAGGGCCGCCACGAACAGATCCGAACCCTTGGTCATGAACCGTCTCTCCTGCGATGCGCGCATTCCATCAGCCATCTTCATATGGCACCGGAACGCGACGCCTCAAAGAGCGCAAGTCGTCTGCTGGCAATCACGCCATCATTTTCGGCAAGGCGGCCGCCAATGCGTCGACGGCCAGCCGGACCTTGAGCGGCAGATGCGGCGTCTGCAGCCAGAGTGCATGACAGTCGTAGGGATAGCGTGGCTGGTCCGGCAACAACTCGACCAGCGCGCCGACCTGGATGCGCTGGCGAGCCAGCCAGTAAGGCAACCACGCCAGCCCCATGCCGCCGACAGCGGCATCGGCGATGGCATCGAGATCGTCGAGCCGCAGCCGGCCGTTTGGGATGACCTCGAGCGCGGCTTGTCCTTCGCGCGCGAACAGCCAGGGCTGAACGATCATGCCGAGCCGGCGATAGACAATCGCCTGATGATCGGCGAGATCTTCGATCCGCCGTGGTTCGCCATGAATTTCCAGATAGGAAGGCGCGGCACAGACGACCATGTCCTGGCGTGCAACACGGCGCGCGATCACGCCGGCCTTGTCGTCCAGCTCACCGGTCCGTATGGCGAGGTCGTAGCCATCCTCGGCAAGATCGGCAAAGCGGTCGCTGAGCGAGAGGTCGAGCTCCAGCATCGGATACCGCCGCGCCAGTTGCAGCAATACGGGGGTCACGCAGTGGCGGCCGAAATGCGCAGGCATGGTGACGCGCAATTTTCCGCGCGGTTCCGAGAGCTGGTCGGCGGCGAGCGCGTCGGCGGCCTCGGCCTCGGCCAGCACCAGGCGGCACCGCTCATAGTAGGCGCGGCCGAAATCGGTCAGGCTCCGCCGGCGCGTGGTCCGGTTGATGAGACGCACGCCAAGTCTGTCCTCAAGAAATCGGACATGCTTGCCGACCATCGGTCCAGACAGATCGAGCGCAGTGGCCGCCGCTGCGAACGAGCCGAGATCAACCGCCCTGACGAACACGGCCATGCTCTCGAGCCTATCCATATTCGAAACTCCTGGTTTCTAGTGCATAACCAGAACAGCCATTTATCGTCGAAAGCCCTCGCGTCATAGCTCATTCGGTTCAGATAATTTGGAGTTGGCCGAATGACCCGTGTAGTCCGCTTCCACCAACATGGTGATCCCGAGGTCCTGCGCATCGAGGAGGTCGACCTGCCCCCACCGGGCCAGGGTGAAGTTCAAATCCGCGTCAGGGCATTCGGCCTCAACCGCGCCGAGGCGCTGCTGCGCGCCGGCAGCTATATCGAGACACCCGTGCTCCCGTCCGGGCTCGGGCTGGAAGCGGCAGGCGTCATCGAGGCGATTGGCGAAGGCGTGACGGAGCTGGCGCCCGGCGACGCGGTCAGTGTCGTCCCGCCGCAATCGATGGTTCGCTGGCCGGCCTACGGTGAGCTTGTCACTTTCCCCGCCGGGCTCATCGTCAAACACCCACCGTCCCTCGACTGGCAAACCGCGGCGGCGGTTTGGATGCAGTATCTCACTGCCTACGGCGCCATGATCGACATCGCCAGCTTGAGCAGTAGAGATGCCGTTGTCATCACCGCGGCCTCGAGCAGCGTCGGACTTGCCGCGATCCAGATCGCCAACAGGGTTGGCGCGACAGCGATCGCGGTGACGCGGACATCCGCAGAAAGACAGGCCCTGCTTGATGCCGGAGCGGCTGAAGTCGTGGTCCTCGCCGACGAAGATCTTGCCATGCGGCTGAGTGGGATCGCTGGGCAGGATGGCGTGCGCGTCGTGCTCGATGCAGTCGGCGGCCCGATCTTCGAACCGCTGACCGCAGCCATGTCGAAGGGCGGCATTCTGATCGAATATGGCGGCCTCAGCAGCGACCCGACGCCGTTTCCGTTGCCTGCGGTACTGGGCAAGACGCTGACGTTGCGCGGCTATCTCGTCCACGAGATCACCGGCAATTCTGAGAAGTTGGAGGCTGCCAAGGCGTTCATCCTCGAAGGGCTTGGGGACGGCACGCTGAGGCCGATCATCGACAGAACGTTTCCATTCGACCAGATCGTCGAGGCGCATCGCTATCTTGAATCGAACGAACAGTTCGGCAAGATCGTCGTCACGGTTTGAGCAGCAATCATTCTCGCCGGCAATATTGCCCCTTGAAGGGGCCGCCCCGCATTCCTAAATCCCGAATGCGGGCCGGGCCCCTCTGACTGTCGCTTCTGGCGACCGTGATGTCGGACCGCTTCAACGGGCCCGTTTTCATTCCTTTCGGTCGAGCGGGCTCATTCCTTTCTGGTTAGGAGCCCCTGATGACATCATCTCTCCTCGGTATGGTCTGCCCCTCCTGCCGCGTCGCCCTCGTGATGAGCGAACGCCAGGGGATCGAGATCGACTACTGTCCGCAGTGCCGCGGCGTCTGGCTTGATCGTGGCGAACTCGACAAGATCATCGAACGTTCCGGCAGGGATGCGTCGCCCGCGCCGCAAGCGCAGCCCGCCCCATTTGCCCAGCCGCAACACAGCCGGGACCGCGATGACGACTATTCCCGCTCGCATGGCCAACGCTATCCGAAGCGAAAGAAGTCATTCTTCGAAGAGCTGTTCGACTGACCCTTATGACGCCCGCGACCCGGGGCCAGCGCCTTGCTGAAATTTTCCGAAACGACATCGATAAGGTTCTATCAGATGATTTCCCGCACAAGCCGATTCACTACCCTCTTTGCCGGCCTGTTCCTCGCCTTCTCCATGGTCGCGATCGATCATGCCGAGGCGCGGCGCGGCGGCAGCTTCGGCAGTCGTGGCGCGCGCACCTTCCAATCGGCACCGCCGACCAGGACCGCGCCGGCGCCGACCGCGCCGGTCGAGCGTTCGATGACACCCAATGCCGGCGTGAACAATGCAGCCCGGCAGCCGCAGGCCGGCCCGCAGAGACCCGGCTTCATGAGCGGCTTCGGCGGAATGATGATGCGCGGCCTGCTGCTCGGCGGCCTGATCGGACTGCTCGTGGGCCAAGGTTTCGGCGGCCTCGCCGGCATGTTCGGATTCCTGCTCCAGGCCCTGCTCATCGGTGGCGCGATCATGCTGGCCATCAGTTTCTTCCGGTCGCAGTCCGCGCGTGGCCCCGCGCCCGCGCTCGCCGGCATGGACAATGCCCAGGCTTCGCGGCTTGAGAACCGCGCAACGGCACAGCAGGAGACGGGAACCGCAGGCTCCTTCACCATTCCCGGCTTTGGCGGCGGTTCGGGCGGAGGCTATGAGGCCACCCGGTCCGAGGAGATCACGCTGGCCCAGACCGACCTCGATGCCTTCCAGCAGTTGTTGACCGAGGTCCAGGAAGCATTCGGCCGCGAGGACCATGCCGCATTGCGCCGGTCGGTGACGCCCGAGATGGTGTCCTATCTGTCGGAAGAACTGGCCGACAATGCCCAGAAAGGTCTCAGGAACGAAGTGTCCGATGTCACCCTGCTGCAGGCCGACATCGCGGAAAGCTGGCGCGAGGATGACCGCGACTACGCCACCGCCGCATTCCGTTATGAGTCGCGCGACGTGATGCGCGAACGGGCGAGCGGCAAGGTCGTCGAGGGCGACGAGGGCCACCCCACCGAGACGACCGAGTTGTGGACGTTCACGCGTCAGAACGGCTCGAACTGGAAGCTCTCGGCGATACAGGAGGCTTGAGCCTGGCGAGTTCATTGGCGATCAAGCCACGATCTTGACGCACATCGGCGTGCTGATCTCGACGGCGGAGACAGCACCGCCGGCGCCGTGAAAATAAGGCGTCTCCCGGTTCAGACTGCCGACAAACACCAGACAGGCCATTCCAGGCACCGCGCATGATTTGCTCCTGCCCTGCCCGCGCTTCCGCGCGCAAAACCAGCCGAAATTTCGCCTGTCCTCGCTTGCAACATAGCCTCATATGTGAAAATAGTATTTACAAAAGAAGATTGGCGAGGAGGAGACATCGTGCAATCAGGCGCTTCGATGCGTGCTCGAATGATCACCTGGGCGCTGTCGCGAGACCGGTGGATTGAGCCATGAATGATTTCGCACCCACCGTCGGTGTTGCCTCGACGTACCCCAAGAATATGCCTGCCGATCATGCCGCCCTGCCGGTGTGGAACGCCGAGAACTGGTTCTACGAGGACTGGCCGGTTGGCCAGAGAATCCGTTCGTTGCGACGCACCATGGCGGAAGGCGACAGCCATCTCTTCAACACGCTGGTGCTCGACGTCCACCCTTACGTGCAGGACCAGATGTTCGCCGAGAGCGAAGGCATTTTCGGCAAGCGGCTGATCGCCGGCGCGTTCGTCTTCTCGGCTGGGCTGGGGCTGGTCGCCACCAACTGCGTCAACGCCTTCTCCTACGGCTATGACAAGCTCCGCTTCATAAAGCCCGTCTTCATCGGCGATACCATCTATTCGATCCGTTCCAACCTCGACAAGAAGCCCCGCTACAAGGAGATGGGGCTGATCCGCGCCAGCTATGAGGTGTTCAAGGGCGAAGGCGAGCTGGTGCTCTATTGCGAGCATCTGCAGACGGTGAAGTACCGCAACCCTGCCGATTTCGTCGGCAAGACGGAGAAATAGACATGCCGGCAGCAGCCGAATTGCCGCTGGCCGGCCTCGTCGTCGTCGACATGAGCCAATTCCTGTCTGGGCCGTACTGCTCGCTCAGGCTGCTCGATCTCGGCGCCCGCGTCATCAAGGTCGAGCGTCCTGACGGAGGCGATCTGTCGCGCCGGCTTTATCTCAGCGACACCGAGATCGGCGGCGATTCGACGATCTTCCATGCCATCAACCGGGCCAAGGAAAGCCTCGCCATCGATTTGAAGAAGGAGGCGGACCTCAAGGTATTGCGCGGGCTGCTGGCCAAGGCCGATGTGCTGATCCAGAATTTCCGGCCCGGCGTCATCGAACGCCTTGGCCTCGACTACGAGGCCGTCCGCCAGATCAACCCGCGCCTGGTCTATGCCTCGATCAGCGGCTATGGCGAGGAGGGTCCGTGGGTGAAGCGCCCGGGCCAGGATCTTCTGGCGCAATCGCGCTCCGGCGTGATGTGGTTGAATGGCGACGAAGACCAGGGGCCGGTGCCGTTCGGGCTCGCCATCGGCGACATGCTGGCGGGTGCGGCCTGCGCGCAAGGCATCCTGGCAGCACTGGTGCGGCGCGGCATCACCGGTCAGGGAAGCCATATAGAGACCAGCCTTTTGGAAGCGCTGGTCGACTTCCAGTTCGAGGTGCTGACCACGCATCTCAATGACGGTCGTCGCCTGCCCAGGCGCTCAAGTTTCCGCAGCGCGCATGCCTATCTCTCCGCGCCTTATGGCGTCTATCCGGCCAAGGACGGATATCTCGCCATCGCCATGACGCCTATCCCCAAGCTCGCCGAACTCTTGTCGCTCAGGGAGTTGGCCCCCTATTGCGACAAGCCGGCATCCTGGTTCACCGCGCGCGACGATATCAAGGCGATCATCGCCCAGAGGATCGCCACCAAGACCATCGACGAATGGCTCGAAATCCTGGAGCCGGCCGACATCTGGTGCGCCAAGGTGTTGAACTGGCCGGAGATGCTGGCAAGCCAGGGTTTCCAGTCGCTCGACATGCTGCAGACGGTGACGCGTGAGGATGACGTCTCGATCCTGACCACCAGTTCACCGCTCAGGGTTGATGGGATCAGAGCCAAGGTTGACCGCGCGGCGCCGCGCATCGGCGAGCACAGTACGAAAATCCGCGAGGAATTCGGCCTGTGAGCACGCTCAAGGGCATGACCTGGAGCCACCCGCGCGGCTATGATCCGATGATCGCGTGTTCATCTCTGTGGGAGCAGAAGACCGGCATTCCGATCGAGTGGGACAAGCGTTCGCTGCAGGATTTCGAATCCTATCCGGTCGAGGAGCTGGCGCGCGCCTATGATTTGATCGTCATCGACCATCCGCATGTCGGCCAGATCACGGCGGAGCGCTGTCTTGAGCCTCTCGACGTCACCGGCCGCGAGGCGCAGCGCGCCGCGCTTGCCTCGGGCAGCGTCGGCCAATCCTATCCGAGTTACACCTGGCAGGGCCGGCAATGGGCGTTTCCGATCGACGCGGCGGCGCAGGTGCAGGCCTGGCGGCCGGACGCGCTCGATGCGCCGGCAGCGACGTGGAGCGAGATGCTCGCTGTCGCCCGGCAGGGCGGCGTGTTGCTGCCACTGCGGCCACCGCATTGCCTGATGACATTCTACACGCTGGCCGGCAATCTCGGGCATCCCTGCGCGACCGATCCGTCTGGCGATCTTATCGACGTCGAGATGGGCTGCGAAGTCTTCGATAGGATGCGAGAGATCGCGGCGCTGGTCGACCCCACCTGCTTCGACATGGACCCGATCGCCATTTCGGAGCGCATGGCCGAGGCCGGCTCCCGCATTGTCTGTGCGCCGCTGATCTATGGCTATGTCTCTTATGCGGCGTCGGGTTTTCGCGCGAACAGGCTGGCCTTTGCCGACATCCCGGTCATTGGTTCCAATGGCCCGATCGGCTCGGCGCTCGGCGGCACAGGCATTGCGGTCTCGGCCTTTTCCAAGGCGAAGGACGCCGCGATCGACTTCGCCTACTGGATCGCCAGCGGCGATGTCCAGAGCGGCATCTATGCCGCCGCCGGCGGCCAGCCGGGCCATGCGGCTGCCTGGGAAGACCAGACGGTCAATGAAGCGACCGCCAACTTCTATCGGGACACGCGCGCGACGCTGGAGGACGCCTGGATGCGGCCGCGCCATGACGGCTACATGGCGTTCCAGCAGGCGGCGTCCGACCGCATCAATTCCGGTCTGACCTCCGGCGACCCGGCCGGCCAGGTCGTCGCCGATCTCATCAGCCTGTTCCGGGCCAGCATCCAGGCGGCCACCTGAGGGACTGGATCGTTACTTCAACCGCCACTGCTTGCGGGCGTTACCCGACAAAAGCTTGTCACGTTCCGAGACGCTGCAGCCGGCAAGCAGCGCATGTGTCGCCGCCACCCAGGTCGAGAGACCACCACCAAGCGTACAGACCGGCCAATCGCTGCCCCAGACAACACGGTCCCAGCCGAATGAATTGATGGTGTGTTCGACGTAAGGCCGGAGTGTCTCGACCGTCCAACTGCCGGAGTCCGCATAGGCGACCACCCCGGAGACCTTGGCCATGACGTTCGGACGCCGCGCGATCTCGCTCATGTGTTCACGCCAGGGATGCTCAGCGTTGCCCTTGATGTCGGGGACACCGCAATGGTCGAGCACGAACTGGACATCGGGAGCCAGATCGGCGAGCGCCATCGCCTTGGGGACCTGATGCGTCAGTACGACGAGGTCGAAGGTCAGGCCGGTGCCGCCAAGCCGCTTAATGTTGTCACGGAACAATGCCCCTTCCGAAATATCGTCCGGCACGACGTGGAGGACACGGCGAAAGCCTTTGACGAAGGGATTTGCCCGCTGGCGTTCAAGATAGGCAGGGAAATCCGCCTCCTCGGGACGGCAAGATGCAATCGCCCCGGCGAGCATGCTGCCTGCTTGCCGCGACAGGCCCTCGACACGGGTGGTTTCCGCCTCGATATCGGCCGGGTCGACATCCACCTCCATATGCAGCACGCAGCCGACGCCGACACGCTTTGCCTCTGTGGCGTATTCTTCATAGGAGAAATCGCGGTTCAGTGCCGGCTCACCGGCAAGCCAGGGATAACGCAGCACCGAGCGATCGATGAGATGCAAATGGGTGTCGATGATCATGGCGATGCTCCTCCGCTGGCTTTCTCAGATCATCTCACGGGGGAATTCTTCATTCAAATAAGAATTCATGCCGATGAACCGACGGCCGACCCGGCTAGGTGCGACAGCTTTTCGCAGGTTGCCAGCAACAACTCGATGGTCCGGGTGATATCGGGCGCGGACGGCGCGTTGACCACGGTGATGTAGGGGATCGACAGCGCCGCGATGGCCTTGCCGTCGGAACCGCGCACCGGGGCGGAGAGGTTGAAGACGCCTGCGGTCTGCATGGAAGCCATCATCTCGTAGCCGCGGTCGCGAATCTGGTCGAGACGGGCGAAGAACTCGGCCGGCTGCGCGGTCTTGTCGGTGCTACGGACATGCTCCGAGATCATCATCTGCCGCTCTTCCGGCGAACGGAAGGCGAGCAGGACGTGGCCTGAACCGGTATCGAACAGGCTAATGTGGGAGCCGACACGGATCGAAATGCCCCAGTAGTTCGGCGCCTCCTGCTGGCCGATCACGACAGCGGAACCGCGGTCAAAAACAACGAGTTGGTTGGCTTGCTGCGAGGTCTCGGCCAACTCGCGCATCAGCGGCGTCGCATAGGAAACCAGCCGCCGCACCGGCGCGTGCAATTGTGCCAGGCCAAACAGCTTGAGCGTCAGCGAATAGCGGTCGCCGTCCAGTCGCGTGACGTAGCCACGCCGCACCAGCCGGTCCAGCATGCGATAAAATTCATTGGGGCTGCGGTCGAGTTTCTTGGCGATTTCCGCCTGCGTCAGGCCGCCATCGACGCCAGCCAGCAGTTCGAGGATGTCGAGCCCCTTGTCGAGCGCCGGCGCGCGGTAGCGCTCGTCTTCGCTGTCTTCCATGGCTCGTCCCTCCAGTGAATTCAGCTCTTCATATACGCAGGAACGTGGCTGGCGGAAACAAATTTCGCCTTGACGTATCCATGAATGTTTTGTTTGTATATGAATGTATGACTTCTTGTCATCAGACGAGTTGCGGTCGCCGCTGAGGCGCACCAAGGGAGGATATCAATGAACAGACTGCTTTCCGGCGTGTCCGCCGGCGCATTGGCACTCGCATTTGGCGCGGGTGCTGCCCTTGCCAGCGACCTGCCCGGCAAGTTCGAAGGCGTGACCGTCGACGTAAAGCTGATCGGCGGCCAGCAATATGAAAAGCTCTACGAGCGCATCCCGGAGTGGGAGAAGGCGACCGGCGCCAAGGTCAATATCCTGACCAAGAAGAACGGCTTCGATATCGACAAGGAGCTCAAGTCCGACATCGCTTCGGGCAGCACCAACTGGTGCGTCGGCTGGAACCATTCCTCCTTCGCGCCGCAGTACACCGGCCTCTACACCGATCTCAGCAAGCTCCTGCCGAAGTCGGAGATCGACGGCTTCGTGCCGTCGACGATCAAGGCGGCAACCATCGACGGCAAGCTGGAAATGCTGCCGCGTGCGCAGTTCGACGTTTCGGCGCTCTACTACCAGAAGAGCCTGTACGAAAACGCCGACAACAAGACCAAGTTCAAGGCCAAATACGGCTACGACCTGGTGCCGCCGGACACCTGGAAGGAAGTCACCGACCAGGCCGAGTTCTTCGCCAACCCACCCAATTTCTACGGCACCCAGTTCGCCGGCAAGGAAGAGGCGATCAACGGCCGCTTCTACGAAATGGTGGTCGCCGAGGGCGGCGAATATCTCGACAAGGACGGCAAGCCGGTCTTCAATTCCGAGGCAGGCATCCGGGCGCTCGACTGGTTCGTCAACCTTTACAAGGCCAAGGCCGTGCCGGCCGGAACCACCAACTACCTCTGGGACGATCTCGGCCAGGGCTTTGCCTCGGGCACCGTCGCCATCAATCTGGACTGGCCGGGCTGGGCCGGATTCTTCAACGATCCGAAGTCGTCGAAGGTCGCCGGCAATGTCGGCGTCAAGGTCGCGCCGAAGGGCTCCGCTGGCGTACGCACCGGCTGGTCGGGCTTCCATGGTTTCTCGGTGACCGAGAATTGCCCGAACAAGGAGGCAGCCGCGTCGCTCGTATGGTGGCTGACCAATGAGGACAGCCAGAAGCTCGAGGCCGCCGCCGGCCCGCTGCCGACGCGCACCGCGGTCTGGGACTGGGACCTGCAGCAGGCCGCGAACGATCCTTACAAGAAGGAGGTTCTGTCGGCTTTCCAGGAAGAAGCCAAGCACGCCTTTGCCGTGCCGCAGACGCCTGAGTGGATCGAGATCTCGAACGCCGTCTATCCCGAGTTGCAGGCCGCTATCCTCGGCGACAAGACCTCCAAGCAGGCACTGGATGAAGCCGCCGCCAAGGCGACGCAGATCCTGCAGGACGCCGGCAAACTCTAAGCATTGTTCTCAAGACCGCCTCCCCCACTGTGAATGGGGGAGGCGATCGCGTCTTGCCGGTGCTGTCCATTCATCGGTCAGGCCCCGGCCCAAAATTGCATGCCAGATACCAAAGGACCCCGATGAAGGGCTTCAAGCCATCCGCACCATTCCTGCTGCTGCTTCCGGCGTTCATCGTGCTGGCGGCGGTCGTGGTGGTGCCGTTGCTTCTCTCGCTCTATTCCAGCTTCACGCCCTTCCGGCTGACCAAGCCCGAGACGTTTTTCGTCTTCATCGGCTTGCGGAACTATCTTTCGATCCTGGCCAATATCGATTTCTGGTGGGCGTTCGGGCGCACGGTTCTGCTGCTGACGATCGCGCTCAATCTTGAAATGCTGCTTGGCCTCGGCCTCGCCATGCTGGTCGAGAAGGCGACACGCGGCCAGCGCATCCTGCGCACGCTGATGATGTTTCCGATGATGTTCTCGCCGATCCTCGTCGGCTTCCAGTTCAAGTTCATGTTCAACGATAATATCGGTCTGGTGAACAACGCGCTGCAGTCGCTCGGCATCACCAGCGACGCCATCCCGTGGCTGATCGAAGGCCATCTCGCCCTCGTCGCAATTTCAGTCGCCGAGATCTGGTCGTCGACGGCGATCTTCGCCATCCTGATCCTGGCCGGGCTGCTCGCCATGCCCAAGGAACCGATCGAGGCGGCTCGCGTCGATGGCTGCACGCCGTGGCAGACATTCCGCTATGTGACGTGGCCGTTCGTCATGCCCTTCGCCTACATCGCCATGACCATCCGCTCGCTCGACGTGGCGCGCGCCTATGACATCGTCAAGATCATGACCGATGGCGGGCCGGCCGGCCGCACCGAACTGCTTTGGACGCTGGTGGCGCGCACCGCCTATAGCGACGGACGCATGGGAATGGCCAACGCCATGGCCTATTTCTCGATCCTGCTGTCGATCGCCTTCACAGTCTACTTCTTCAACAAGCTCGCCGCGGCGCGCACGCAGACCGGTGCCGAGTGGTGAAGATGGACGAGAATTCTTCCGCCCGCCTCAAGCGCCGACTGCTTGATATCGTCTATCGTATCGGCCTGTTTCTGGCGATGCTGACGATCTGCCTGCCCGGCCTCTGGATCGTTCTATCGTCGCTGCGACCGACGGTCGAGATCATGGCGAAGCCGCCTGTGTGGATCCCGCAGGACATTTCGTTCGATGCCTATGTCGCGATGTTCTCAGGCATCGGCAAGGGCGGCATTCCGGTCATCGAGTATTTCCGCAACTCGCTGATCATCTCGGTGACCTCGACGGTTATCGCGGTCGCCATCGGCATGGCCGGTGGCTATGCCTTCGCGCGCTACCGCTTCCGCGGCAAGTCGAGCGTCTTCCTCGGCCTGATGCTGACGCGCACGGTGCCGGGCATCGCGCTTTCGCTGCCACTGTTCTTCCTCTATGTGCGGCTCGGCATCATCGACACGCATTTCGGGCTGATCCTCGCCTATGTCGCACTCAACGTGCCGTTCACTATCTGGCTGATCGACGGCTTCTTTCGCCAGGTGCCGAAGGACCTCGCGGAAGCAGCGCAGATCGACGGCTGCACGCGCTGGCAGGCCTTCTGGCAGGTGGAATTCCCACTCGCCGGACCGGGCATTGCGTCGGCGGCGATCTTCGCCTTCCTGACCTGCTGGAACGAGTTCGCGCTGGCTTCCCAACTGACCCGCTCGGTGAGCGCCAAGACGCTGCCGGTCGGCCTGCTCGACTACACGGCCGAGTTCACCATCGACTGGCGCGGCATGTGCGCGCTCGCCGTTGTGATGATCATCCCGGCGCTCACCCTCACTTTCATCGTCCAGAAACACCTTGTCGGCGGCCTGACCTCCGGCGCGGTGAAAGGCTGATCCAATGGCAACGGTTTCCCTCAAAAAGCTGACCAAGCGCTACGGCAATATCCAGATCGTGCATGGCATCGACCTCGACATCACCGACCGCGAATTCATCGCGCTGGTCGGCCCGTCAGGCTGCGGCAAATCGACGACGCTGCGCATGATCGCCGGGCTGGAAGAGATCAGCGCCGGCTCGATCGAGATCGGCGGGCGCGTCGTCAACGACCTGCCGCCACGCTCGCGCAACATCTCGATGGTGTTCCAGTCCTATGCGCTCTACCCGCATATGACGGTGCGCGAAAATCTCGGCTTCTCCCTGAAGATCGCCGGTGCCGCCAAGGAGGATATGGACCGCCGTGTCGCCGAGGCTTCAGCCATCCTCGGGCTCGATACTTTGCTCGACCGCCGCCCGTCGCAACTCTCCGGCGGGCAACGCCAGCGCGTCGCCATGGGCCGCGCCATCGTGCGCGACCCCGATGTCTTCCTGTTCGACGAGCCGCTTTCCAATCTCGATGCCAAGCTTCGCACGCAGATGCGCACCGAGATCAAGAAGCTGCATGCCAAGGTCCAATCGACGGTGATCTACGTCACCCACGACCAGGTCGAGGCGATGACGCTTGCCGACCGCATCGTCATCATGCGCGACGGCTACATCGAACAGGTCGGCACACCAGACGAGGTTTTCCGGCGCCCGGCGACACGCTTCGTCGCCGGCTTCATCGGCTCGCCGCCTATGAACCTGCATGAGGCCACGATAGACGACGGCCAGCTGGCTTTCGCCAGCGGCGCCAAGCTGCCGCTGCCCAGCCAGTTCAAGGCCAATGTCGCCATCGGCGACAAGGTCGTGTTCGGGCTGCGACCCGACGACATCTACCCGACCGGCCATGGCATCAGTTCGGGAAGTTCCGCCGACGTGCACCAGATCGAATTGCCGATCACCGTCACCGAGCCGCTCGGCAACGAGACGCTGGTGTTCGTCGAGTTCAACGGCAGCGATTGGGTCTCGCGCATGCTGAACCCCCGCCCGCTGCGATCCGGCGAGCGCGTCGCCATGAGCCTCGACCTGTCGCAGGCGCATCTGTTTGCCACCGAGACCGGAAAGACATTGCGGAGCTGACCGACATGGCAAGGATCGAGAAAATCGAACTGCGGATGGTGGTCCTTGTGCCAAAGGTCAAGCGCACAGACGCCATCCAGAGCTTCGTCAGCCAGGAAACGCCTATCGTGACGATCACCGATTCCGACGGCGCGGTCGGCACCGGTTACAGTTACACGATCGGCACCGGCGGTTCGTCGGTGATGCGGCTCTTGTCCGACCACCTGGTGCCGCGCCTGATCGGCCGCGATCCTGATATGATCGAGGCGATCTGGCACGATCTCGAATTCGCCACCCATGCCACCACGATAGGTGCGATCACGGCGATCGCCATCGCGGCAATCGACATCGCACTATGGGACCTCAGGGCGAAGAAAAAGAACCTGCCGCTGTGGAAGCTCGCCGGCGGCGCCAAGGACCGCTGCCCGCTCTACACGACCGAAGGCGGCTGGCTGCATATCGATACGCAGGCGCTGGTCGACGATGCGCTGGCCGCCAAGGCGAAGGGATTTCGCGGCTCGAAGGTGAAGATCGGCAGGCCGCATGGGTCTGAGGATCTCGCGCGCCTGTCGGCGGTGCGAAAGGCGGTCGGCGACGGCTACGAGATCATGACCGACGCCAATCAGGGCTTCTCGGTGGACGAGGCGATCCGGCGTGCGGCGAGGTTGCGCGAACTCGATCTCGCATGGATCGAGGAGCCGCTGCCGGCCGACGACATAGACGGACATATCAGGTTGTCGAGCTCGACGCCGACGCCGATCGCGGTTGGCGAATCGCTCTATTCCATGCGCCACTTCCGCGAATACATGCAGAAAGGCGCCTGCTCGGTCGTGCAGGTCGATGTCGGCCGCATCGGCGGCATCACCCCCTGGCTCAAGATCGCCCATGCGGCGGAGGCCTTCGACATTCCGGTTTGCCCGCATTTCCTGATGGAATTGCATGTCAGCCTGACCTGTGCTGTTCAGAACGGCAGGTATGTCGAGTACATTCCGCAACTCGACCAGTTGACCGGCAGGCACATGCGCATCGAGGATGGGCATGCGCTGGCGCCCGACGAGCCCGGTATCGGCATCGATTGGGACTGGGACGCGGTCGAGGCCATGAGCATCGCCGAATTCACCACGGCGATCACGAAATAGGGGAACGAACATGCAGCGGATGGGAATGGTTCTGGGGCTGAAGCCGGAAAAGGTCGAGGAATATGTCCGCCTCCATGCCGCCGTCTGGCCGGATGTGCTGACCATGATCTCGGCCTGCAACATCAAGAATTATTCGATCTACCTGAAGCGGCCGGAGAACCTGTTGTTTTCCTATTACGAATATCACGGCACCGACTACGCGGCCGATATGGCCAAGATGGCGGCCGACCCGAAGACGCAGGAATGGTGGTCCGTCTGCGTGCCCTGCCAAGAGCCGCTTGCAACCCGCAAGGAAGGTGAGTGGTGGGCTTCGATGGACGAAGTCTTCCACCATGACTGAGGCCGGTTTCGACCCGGCCTCGCTCATCCAGTCCTGGCCAAAACCCTCAAAACCCCGACCGATCGTCACCTTCGGTGCCGGATCTATCGTCGGCGATGCGCATTTTCCGGCCTACCGGAAGGCGGAATTTCCGATCGCAGGCCTCTACGATCCGGACCAGGCCAAGGCGCAGGCCCTGGCCGATAGATGGAGCGTGACGGCGTTCCGCTCGGTGAAAAAGGCCGCTGAAGTGGAGGACGCCATCTTCGATCTGGCAACGCCACCGGGGCGGCACGCCGAGATCCTGAAGGTCCTGCCCGACGGTGCGTTCGCGCTGATCCAGAAGCCGATGGGCAACTATCTCGGCGAGGCAACCGAAATCCTCGAGATATGTCGCGCCAAGAACCTCAAAGCGGCCGTGAATTTCCAGTTGCGCTTCGCGCCGATGATGCTGGCGCTGAAGGACGCGATCGCAAAGGGCTGGCTCGGCGAGGTCGTCGACTTCGACGCCTGGCTGGCGCTGGCGACGCCGTGGCAATTGTGGGAATTCCTGCTCAAGGCGCCGCGCGTCGAGATCGCCATGCATTCGATTCATTATCTCGATCTGATCCGGCAATTGCTCGGCGACCCCAGGGGCGTCCACGCCAAGACACTCGGCCATCCCAACCACAAGGTGGCGCAGACGCGCACCAGCGCCATTCTCGACTATGGCGACACGGTGCGTTGCGCGCTGTCGATCAATCACGACCACAAGTTCGGGCGCCGGCACCAGGCCTGCGAGTTCCGCATCTGCGGCACGGAAGGTGCCGCTTATCTCAAGCTCGGCCTCAACCTCGACTATCCCCGTGGCGAACCGGACATTCTGGAGATCTATCCGAAAGGCGGGACCGATTGGATAGCCGTGCCTTTGGCCGGCGAATGGTTTCCCGACGCCTTTGTCGGGCGCATGGCCAATGTCCAGCGCTTTGCTTGCGGAGAGGACGACAAGCTGGTCAGTTCGGTCGAAGACGCCTGGACCACCATGGCGCTGGTGGAAGCCGCCTATAAATCGAGCGCGGCGCCGGCGACGCCGCTGGCCGAAAAGCCGTAAGGCAGGACATGGAACAGATCACCTATTTCGAAGACTACGAGATCGGCTCGACGCGGCTGACCAGCGGCCGCACGATCACCGAGACCGACTTCATCGTCCATGCCGGACACACCGGCGATTTCTTCCCGCACCACATGGACGCCGAGTTCATGAAGACGACGCCGTTCGGCCAGCGCATCGCGCATGGCACGCTGGTGTTGTCGGTCGGCATCGGGCTGACGGCGAACGTGATCAACCCTGTCGCCTTTTCCTATGGCTATGACCGGCTGCGCTTCATCAAGCCGGTGTTCATCGGCGACACGATCCGCACGCGCACCACCATCGCGGCCAAGGAGGACGACCCCAAGCGGCCCACCTCGGGGCGGGTGATCGAGCGCTGCGAGGTAATCAACCAGCGTGGCGAGGTGGTGCTGGCGGCCGACCACATCTACATCGTCGAACGCAAGCCGGCGCAGGACTGAAACTCCGCGCAATTCCGCGAACCGGTGGCAGGCGGTGATTCGCTCCAGACCAAGCAGCAGCGAACCGGTCCGCTGGCAGCGGCGTCCCGGCATGGTCCGGGCGGGGAAATCACATCAGTCAATCGACCTTCACGGCGACCACCGCGGCGCAGTCGCCAGCCTTGACCAGGCCAGGAAAATGCCGCGCCGCCAGCATGCCCGACATTTTCGCCCGGATATCCTGCGGAGCAACGCCGGTGCGGCCGGTGGAATGGATACGCGCCAGAACCACGCCCGCTTCGACGGGCTCGCCGAGATCGACCATGGTTTCGATCATGCCGTCGTCCTCGGCGAAGCAGAAGCAATCTCCCGAGGGCATGTCCAGCCACTGGGTTTTGCCGGTCTCGACCGCCCCGTCGACGATACCGGCATGACGCAACACGTTGAGGATGCCGCGCCGGGCGATCCGCACCGTCTCGGCTCGCGAAGTGCCGCCGCCGCCGAGCTCGGTGGTGACGAAGACCTTGCCCATTTCTTCGGCCGCCGTGTCATACATGCCGATTGCGTCGATCTCGGTCATGCGCATCGAGAACGGTGCCGAGAATGCCGCCACCGCGGCAAAGGCTTTCTGCTCCAGCGCCTTGTCAGGCAAGGTATGGGCGGCGCAGAACGGCACGAAATCCAGCGTTTTGCCACCGGAATGGAAGTCGAAGACGATGTCGGCGCGGGGAAGCAGTTCGCGTTGGAAATAATCGGCGATCTTCTGCGTCACCGTGCCGTCGGGCCGGCCGGGAAAGCTGCGGTTCATGTTGCCCTTGTCGATCGGCGAGGTGCGCGTGCCGGCCCGAAAGGCCGGATAGTTCATCGCCGGCACGATGATCACCGTGCCGCTGACCTGGTCGGGATCGAGCGTCCTGGCGAGTTCGTAGAGCGCCAGCGGCCCTTCATACTCGTCGCCATGATTGCCGCCGGTCAGCAGCGCCGTCGGCCCCTTGCCGTTGCGGATGACGCAGATCGGGATCAGCACCGAGCCCCAGGCCGAGTCGTCGCGGCTATGGGGCAGGCGCAGGAAACCATGTTGGACGCCGCCGCGATCGAAATCGACGGTCGGCGCAATGGGCGACGGGCGAAGACTGGACATCGGGCTCAATCCTTCACCACCAGCTTGCGCGGCACATTGGCCAGGCACTCCACACCGGTTTCGGTGATCAGGATGGACTCGGTGATCTCCAGTCCCATTGTCTCCAGCCAGAGACCGGTCATGAAATGGAAAGTCATGCCGGGCTTGAGCTCGGTGCGATCGCCGGGACGCAGGCTCATCGTGCGTTCGCCCCAGTCCGGCGGATAGGAAATACCGATCGGATAACCGGTGCGGTTGTCCTTGACGATGCCGTATTTCTTCAGGACGGCAAAGAAGGCGTTGGCGATATCCTCGCATGTGTTGCCCGGCCTGGCGGCGGCAAGACCTGCTTCCATGCCTTCCAGCGTCGCCTTCTCGGCATCGAGGAATTCCTGCGTTGGTTTGCCGAGAAAGACGGTGCGCGACAGCGGGCAATGGTACCTGTTGTAGCAGCCGGCGATCTCGAAGAACGTGCCCTCGCCCTGCTTCATCGGCTTGTCGTCCCAGGTCAGATGCGGCGCCGAGGCGTCCGCGCCCGACGGCAGCAGCGGAACGATCGCGGGATAATCGCCGCCGATGCCGTCGACGCCGCGCGTGCCGGCATCGTAGATCTCGGCGACCAGATCGCATTTGCGCATGCCGACTTCGATCTTGTCGACGATGCGCTGGTGCATCGCCTCGACGATGCGGGCGGCCTTGCGCATGTAGTCGATTTCGGTCGGGCTCTTCACCGCGCGCTGCCAGTTGACCAGCGCGGTGGCATCGACGAAGCGGGCGTTGGGCAGATGTTTCTGTAAAGAGGCGAAGGCGGCGGCGGAGAACCAGTAATTGTCCATCTCGACGCCGACGGTGAGCTTGCCCCAGCCGCGATCGGTCAGCACGCTGGACAGGAAGTCCATCGGATGGCGCTCGGTCGACTGCACATAATGGTCGGCGTAGCCGACGATGTTGTCATGGGCGAGATAGGCGGTACGCTTGGCGCCGTTGGCGTCCTGGCCACGGCCATACCAGACCGGCTCGCCCGACGGCGGCACGATGACCGCCTGGTGGACGTAAAACGACCAACCATCATAGCCGGTCAGCCAGGCCATGTTGGAGGGATCGCTGACGATCAAAAGATCGACGCCCTTCGCCTCCATGGCTTTCCGCGTCTTGGCGAGGCGTTCCGCATATTCGCTTCGCGAGAATTTCAGGTTCGGCTGCATAGTGTTGGTCCTCGTTTTTGGGGCTGGAGCCCGTTTCAACTTTGTTGAATCTGGCTCCAGGTAATTCTTTTTTGTCGGAGCATGATCTGCCGGGAAAACCGGTCGCCACTTTTTCCGGATCATGCTCCTGCGGCCGGGATCAGCTTGCAAAAACCGTTCCGGCTTTCGCGGCCAGCGCACGGTCGCGGGCGAACGTGGCGATCGCCGTATCCTGCACGCCGGTGCCGGTAAGATCGGCGATGGTGATGTCGCTGGCCGAGCGCCGGCCATGCTTCGCGCCGGCGATGATCTGGCCGAGCTCGGTCACATCCGTGTCAGCGGCCATCACGCCTGCCGCGATGGCATGGTGCAATTCACCCAGCCGCCGCGTCTGCTTCGCGCTGTCGGCGACATAGAGATCAGCCATGCGCAGGATCGCCGGCGCGATCTCGTTCTTGTGCTCGGCGTCGGAACCCATGGCGGTGATATGCTGGCCGGCCGAGACAAACCCGGCTTTGATCAGCGGTTCGGTCGACGGCGTGGTGGTGACGATGATGTCGGCGCCGGCAACGGCGTTGGCCGCATCGGGTTCGGCACGCACGTCGATGCCGAGCCTTTCGCGCAAGGTAGCCGCGGCGGTCTCCGCCTTGGCGGCATCGCGCGCCCAGATGCGCGCCTGCCTGATCGGCCGCACCAGCATCAGCGCTTCCAGTTGCAGCCCTGCCTGGACCCCAGCGCCGAAGATCGCGGCGACGGATGAGTCCGGCCGTGACAGGTGTTTGGCCGCGACTGCTCCCGCAGCAGCGGTACGGACGTCGGTGAGATAGCCGTTGTCGAGCAGCAAGGCTTCGACCAGGCCGGTTCTGGCTGACAAAAGCACCATCATGCCGTTTACGCTGGGCAGGCCGAGCTTGGGATTGTCGAAGAAACCGGGGCTGATCTTGATGGCGAAGCCATCGACCCCAGGCACATAGGCGGTCTTCACATCAACCTCGCCGCGATGCTGCGGAATATCGAGCCGCAGGATCGGCGGCATCGCCACGGGCAGCGTGGCAAGCGCGCGAAAGGCATTCTCGACACAGGCGACGGCATCGAGATCGAGCGTCACGATTGTGCGCAGTTCAGCTTCAGTGAGGATAGTCATCCTGCTCATGCGGCGCGCTCCGAAATCGATGGTATCTCCCCGCTGACGATCTTCCTGTGCAGTTCCATGTCGATGTTGCGGCCGGAAAGCAGAACCACGACCGGCCCCTCCGCCTTGACTTTGCCAGCGAGCAGCGCCGCGATGCCTACCGCGCCTGCTCCTTCGACGATCTCGCGTTCCTGTTCATAGCCATGGCGAATGCCGGCGGCGATCTCGTCCTCACTGAGCAGAACGACATCATCGAGCAAGTCGCGGCACATGGCGAAGGTCAGCCGGTTGTCGAGGCCGATGCCGCCACCGAGCGAATCCGCCAGCGTCGGCAGTTCCTCGACCAGCACGGGGTGGCCGGCATCGAGGCTCGCCTTCATCGCGGCGCCGCGCGCCATCGAGATGCCGACGACTTTTGTCCCGGGACGAACGCCCTTGATGGCGGCGGCGACACCGGAAGCCAAGCCACCTCCGGAGAGTTGCACCAGCACCAGAGCGGCATCCGGGACCTGCTCCATCATCTCCAGCCCGAGCGTGCCTTGCCCGGCGATGATCGCGGGATGGTCGAAGGGTGGCAGCATGACAAGCCCTACCTCCGCCACCAGCCGCTCGACCTCCTGCTGGGCATCGTCCTGGCTGTTGCCGACAATACGGATTTCCGCGCCGAGGCGGCGGATTTCGTCGAGCTTATTCTGGGGTACCAAACGCGACATGCAGATAACCGCACGCATACGCTCGAGCTTTGCCGCATGGGCGAGCGCGCGGCCATGGTTGCCGGTCGATGCCGCGATGACGCCGCGCGCCTTCTCCTCGGCATCCAGCGAAGCGACGGCGTTCGAAGCACCGCGCAATTTGAAGCTGCCGGTGGTCTGGCGGTGCTCGAGCTTGAGATGGACCGGCACGCCCAGCCGCTCGGAGAGACTCGCCGAAAGCACGACCGAAGTGCGCTCGACCTTGCCTGCAATTCGCTCACGTGCGGCGCGGATATCGCCAAGGGTTACTGTCGCCATGATCGTCAGTCGCGCGGCAGGGGCAGCGTCATCAGACGACCGAATTCGGGATGGGCTGTCTCGTCGCCGCAAAGGCGCAGACAGTTCCAGGCGGTCGCCTGGTTGCTGGTCACCACCGGGCGGCCGATCGCCTCTTCCATGCCGGTGACAGCGAGTGCGCCGCGCAGTGCCGTGCAGGACACGAACAGCGCATCGGCCTGCGGGTGCATCGCCTGGCGCGCGAGATCGACAAGCGCTGCCGGAGCAATGCGCGCCATCTCGCGATCGTCCTCAAAGCCGAGGCAGCTAAAGCTTAGGATTTCGAAGCCACGTTCGGCGAAATAGGTCGCCATCGGCCTGGAGGTTTCCATGGTATAGGGCGTGAGAATGCTGATCCTGCGGACGCCGAACGCGTTCAGCGCGCGCACGCCGGCCATTGTTGGCGTGACGACGGGCACGCCTGGTTTGGCGGCCTGGATCGCAGCCTCGACCTCTCCATCGCCAATCACCACCGAGGCCGACGTGCAGGAATAGCAGATGGCGTCGAGCGGCTCGTCCGGCAGGATCAAGGCCGCGCCCGCCGTCAACGCCGGCTGCATCTTGCGCAGGTTCTCAGGCGTCGTCGGATTGGCATAGGGGATGCGCGCGACATAGACGCCGATCCGTTCGCTCGCCACCATGCGGCGAAAATCCGGCTCGGTGGTATGGTCGGTGGCCAGGATGATGAGGCCGACGCGCCGCTCCAGCGGACGCTCATCGAGCGCTGGCCGGTTGGGCACAAGCTTGATCTCGGGCAAGGGCTTCATCCTTTATCTTTCGATCTTGCCATAGCGACGTTCCAGCCAGCGCAGCAGCACGACAGAAATCAGGCTGATGGCGAGGAAGAAGGCACCGACCAACGTGATCGGCTCGAGGTAGCGATAGTAGGTGTTGGCGACGCTTTTTGCCTGGTTCATCAGTTCCAGAACGGTGATCGCCGAGAGCAGCGGCGTCTCCTTGAACATGGCGATGAAGTAGTTGGCCAATGCCGGGATCATCGGCGGAATGGCCTGCGGGATGATGATGTGCGTCCAGGTCTGCCGGGCGCTGAGATTGCAGGCCTTGGCGGCTTCCCACTGGCCACGCGGTACATTGTCGATGCCGGCGCGGTAGACCTCCGCCGTGTAGGTGCCGTAGTGCAGGCCGAGCCCGATGACGCCGGCGACCAGGGGCGGCAGCAGGATGCCGATGTCGGGCAGCACATAGAAGATGAAATAGAGCTGCACCAGGAGCGGTGTGCCGCGGATGAATTCGGCCACCCAACCGACGGTACGCGACACCGCTTTGTTGGGCGAGCGGCGCGCCAGCGCGATGCCCAAGCCGACGATCGCCGCCAGCACCGAGCCGAGCAGCGTCGCCAGGATGGTGATCTTCACCCCCTGGATCAGGGTCGGCAGGATCTGCCGGACAAAATCCCAATCCCAATCCATCAGCGAACCCAATTCATCAGGAATGCTCCGGCCATCAGACCCGCACCCCGTCAAGGCCGCGCGCCATGCGGCGTTCCAGCGAGCGCACACCCCACGAGATGAGCAGCGCCAGGATGAAATAGATGAAAAGAATGGTGGTGAACGGCACCATGGTGTTGCCCGTCTGGGCGCGCACCACCTGTGCCTGGAAAGTGAGGTCGGCAAGCGAGATCAGCGAGACGACCGATGTCGCCTTGAGCAGCTCGATGGCATTGTTGCCGAAGGTCGGCAGCATCACCAGAAACGCCTGCGGCAGGATGACATGGCGCATGCCTTGCCAGCGGCCCAGATTGAGCGCGATGCAGGCCTCATGCTGTTCGCGGCCGATCGATTGCACGGCGCCGCGCACCACCTCTGCGGCATAGGCTCCGACATTCAAGCCCAGCGCCAATACGCCGGCCTGCAACGGGGTCAGTTCGAGACCCAGCAGGGGCAACACGAAATAGGCGAAGAAAAGCTGCACGAAGATCGATGTGCCGCGGAAGAATTCGATATAGGCCGTCGCCAGGGCCCGCAGCGCGAAGAAGCGCGACAGGCGCCCCAAGCCGGCGAGAAAGGCCATGATCAGGGCCAGCACCGACCCCATCAGCGTCAGCTCGATGGTGACAAGCGCTCCCTGCAATATCAGGCCGAAATAGCCGGACCACTGGGTCATTGAGATTCCAACGTTTGTAGTACTAGGGTCCTTCTTCCCGTTTACGGGGAGAAGATTGCCGGCAGGCAAATGAGGGGCAGAGCCAGCTCGGCAAACCGGCGCCGCCCCTCATCCGGCCCTTCGGGCCACCTTCTCCCCGTGAACGGGGAGAAGGCAAGAAAAGCGCGCGCTACTTCGCCGAGCAGAGCTTGTCGCGCGTGGTCGACATTGCCGCCGCCGCCGAGAAGCCGTAGGGCTCGATGATCTTGGCGAACTCACCCGACTTCTTCATCTTTGCCAGTTCGACGTCATAGGCATCACGCAGAGCCTCGTCGCCCTTCTTGAAGGCGGCGCCGTCGCAATAGACCGGCGCACCTTGCACCGGAGCGATGACTTCGAGGTTCGGATCGGCGGCCTTCTTCATCAGATCGTTGATCGACAGCACAGGCAGCGAATAGGCATCGATGCGGCCGTCCTGCACCATCTTCAGGCCGCTCTGGCCGTCCGGCACGACGATGACGCGCTCGCGCGGCACGCCGGCGTTGAGCGCCAGCTTCTCCTCGGTGCCGCCGCCGGGCGCGCCGATGGTGGCGGACGTGTCCTTGGCGACATCCTCGTAGCTCTTGAAGCCTTTCGGATTGCCCTTCTTCACCAGCATCGCCTCGGCGTCGCACAGCACCGGCTCCGAATAGGCGACCGCCGCGCAACGCTCCGGCTTCATGAACAGGCCGGCGGTGACGACGTCGAAGCGGCCGGCCTGCAGGCCGGGGATCATGGCGCCATACTCAGAGATCGAGGCGACGATATCGGCCACTCCGAGACGCTTGAAAATCTCGCGCGCCACATCGGGCGCGGCGCCCGAAACCTTGCCGTCGGCGGCGACCGCCGTGTAGGGCGGCTCGTTGGCGATAGCGACGCGTGCGAACCCTTGCGCCTTGAGTTGTTCGAGCTTCTTGTCCGCGGCCGAGCCCAGGCTCGATGTCGCAAGCACCGCCGTCAGTGCGAGGCCAGCGACGCCGGCCAGAATGCCAAATTTCTTCATTGTTCCCAACTCCTTGTTCTTGTCTTGGTTTGCGTGATTTCAGGACGGCTTAGCCGCCCTTGGCATGCGGTCAGACACGGTGTCCGGCCGCGATGATCTTCTTCAGGAACCCTTGCGTGCGTTCCTGCTTGGGATTGCGGAAAATCTCGTCTGGCTTGCCTTCCTCGACTATGCGGCCGCGATCGAAGAACAGCACCCGGTCGGCGAAGTCGTGGGCGAAACCCATCTCGTGCGTGACCAGCAGCATGGTCATGTCGGTTTCGGCGCAGAGCCGCCACAAGACGTTGAGTACCTCCTCGACCAGTTCCGGATCGAGCGCCGACGTCACCTCGTCGAACAGCATGATCTTCGGCTGCAAAGCGAGCGCGCGGGCGATCGCCACGCGCTGCTTCTGGCCGCCGGACAATTGGGCCGGCATCGCCTTCGCTTTGTCGGCCATGCCGACCATCTCGAGCAGTTCCATCGCCCGCTTCTCGGCAGCGGCGCGCGGCGTTCCCTTGGTCAGCATCGGCGCCAACGTCACATTGTCGATGACGCTCTTGTGCGGAAACAGGTTGAACAGCTGGAAGACCATGCCGGTCTTCTGGCGCATCCGCGCCAGATGGCGCTCGTCGGCCGGCAGCAGCTGGCCGTTGCGCTCCATGTGGTAGAGCTGCTCGCCGTCGATCTGGATGTGACCGCCGTCGATGCGCTCCAGCGTCATCAGGATGCGCAGGATCGTCGTCTTGCCCGAGCCGGAGGGGCCGATCAGCGCCAGCTTCTCGCGCGGCATGACCTGCATCGAGAGGCCGTCCAGGACCTTGAAGCTGCCAAAGCTCTTCGAGATGCTGTCGACCTTGATGATGGGTGCGGATGCGGACAAATGAATTTCCCCGTGCTGGAGAAGGCTGGTGCCCTTAACGATGCGGAACGTGCCAAATCATGTCAATTGGGAAAATAATATCATGACAATTATTCCGATTGCGCACATTTTCCAGTCAAGCACAGCCGGCTTTTTGGGCAGGCTTAGATTGCGAGCAGCAAATGCTCGGGATCGCCAAGCAAGAGTTTGGTGACAACGCCGAGACCGGCCCGCAGTTCCCCCTCGGTGGTCGAACCCAGCGAGATGCGTACCGCCGGATGCCAGGGCGCATCCGAAATGCGGAAGGAGGTGCCCGGCGCAATGGCCACGCCTTGCAACCGGGCCTGGGCGACAAAGCTCTCCTCGGAGCGGTCGGCCGGCAGTTGCAGCCAGATATGCAATCCGTCGCGGCGGGCACGGTAGTCGACGCCTGAGAGTACCTCGCCAGCGATATCCTGCCGGCGATGCAACGCCGCGCGCTGCCAGCGCACCAGTTCCATCGCGGTGCCGTCGGTCACCCATTTGGTGGCGATCTCGGCCACCATTGGTGTCGCCATCCAGTTCGAGACAAGATGCCGGTTGGCGACGGCCGCAACGTAACGATCGGGCGCGGCGAGATAACCGATGCGCAGGCCGGGCACGGTGATCTTGGTGAAGGAGGTGACGTAGAGCGTCCGCTCCGGTGCGAAAGCGGCGACCGGCGGCGGTCGATCCTCGACCAGCGGACCCAGCACATCGTTCTCGATAATTGCGATGTCGTGCTTGCGCGCCACCGCCGCGATCTGCTCGCGGCGCGCCGCATCCATGAGCGTTGCCGTGGGATTTATGACGGAAGGCTGGACGAACACGGCGCGGATGTCGGAAAGCCGGCAGGCCTCGTCCAGCGCTTCCGGAATCAAGCCATTGCCGTCAATCGGCAGGCCTTCGAGATTGAAGCCGAGATAACGGGCGAGCGGCACCAGCGTGTGATGGCCGATCGCCTCGGTGGCGACGGTGGAGCCCGGCGGCGCCACGCTCATCAGCGCCACTGTCATGCCGGCGGTGGCGCCATTGGTCAGGCTGATGTTCTGCGGGGAGGCATCGAGGCCGCACAATTTCAGCCACTCGACCGCCACGGCGCGGTGGCGCGGGAATACCATGTTTGGCCGGAACGACAGCACCGAACTCGACGGCAGGTTTTCGGCGAGCCAGCCCAGCGCCTGCTTCATGCGCTCCAGGTGCATCGGCTCGCAGACCGGTTTCAGAATCGACAGGTCGATGACCTCGCCGAGGCGCTCGGGCAGATAAGGCGGCTCCGGTTCGCGGCGCTGCGTCTGGACGAAGCTGCCACGGCCGATCTCGCCCGAAATCAGACCACGCCGGATCAATTCCTCGTAGGCGCGGCTCACGGTCTGCACTGACAGCTTGAGATCGTCCGCCAGCCTGCGATGCGTCGGCAGCCGCGCGCCATTGGCAAGGCGTCCGTCATGGATGGCGCGCGCGAACTGATCGGCCAACGATTGATAGGCTGGCCGCCGGATGAGCGTAGGATCGGGTTGCCACAATGTCATGACTTATTAGAGATCGAAATCAGTGCAATTGACAATCGAAATAATGCGCCGTCATGGTACGATCGACGAAAAAGTGAGCGCTGATGACTGCCGCGAAACTCGACGCGATCGACCTTAAAATCCTCGACGCCATCCAGCGTGACGGACGTATCACCAAGCTGGCGCTGGCCGAGCAGGTCGGGCTGTCGCCGACACCGTGCTGGATGCGGCTGCGCAAGCTTGAAAAAGCCGGCATCGTTTCGGGCTATCACGCCCGGATCGCCATGCGCGTCGTGGCGCCGGTCGCCACGGTGCTGATGGAGGTGACGCTGGCCAGCCACCGCCAAGCCGATTTCGACCGCTTCGAGCGCGTCATCCGCGACATCCCCGAGATCGTCGCCTGCTGGTCGGTGGGTGGAGGCGTCGACTATGTGTTGAAGGTGATGGCACGCGACATCGACGCCTATCAGCGGCTGGTCGACGGCTTGCTCGATCGCGAGATCGGCATCGACCGCTACTTCACTTACATCGTCATCAAGACGGTAAAAGATGATGTCGCGCTGCCGATAGCGGACCTGCTGCCGGCACCGACATAGCGCCGGAGAAATGGGCTGCCCTCTCGGTGCAATAGAGAGATTCTCTCTACGGCCAGGCGTTCAAACAGCCTCTCTGTCTGCCGCTGATGGATAGTCTCCCCGCATCAACCCGAACCGGGAGGCTTCGACCATGTCCGCGCATTTCGCCCGCTCGCATCGCCACGAAGCGCTAGACCGGCTCGCCGACCGCCGGCTGCTGCGCGACCTCGCTTACGTCGACGGCCATTGGACGGCGAGTGAGGCTGCGGAGAGCTTCGAGGTCACCGATCCGGCGACCGGCGCCACCGTGGCCTTCGTTGCGGCGCTCGATGCCGGGCAGACCACAAAGGCAATCGACGCCGCCGCGCGCGCCTTTCCGGCGTGGCGGGCGCTGTTGCCGCAGGAGCGCTCGAAAATCCTGCGGAAATGGTTCGACCTGATCATCGCGGCGAAAGACGACCTCGCCCTGCTGATGACATTGGAGCAGGGCAAACCGTTGAAGGAGTCGCTCGGCGAGATCGACTACGCCGCCTCCTTTATCGAATGGTATGCCGAGGAAGCGAAACGTCTCAACGCCGAGAGTGTCACCAGCCATCTGCCGAACGCGGAGATGATGGTGCGGCGCGAACCGCTCGGCGTCGTCGGCGTGGTCACGCCGTGGAATTTTCCGTCGGCCATGCTGACGCGCAAGGCAGCTGCCGCACTCGCCGCCGGCTGCACCATCGTCGCGCATCCCTCCTCGGAGACGCCACTTTCGGCGCTGGCGCTGGCCGAACTCGGCGAACGCGCCGGCCTGCCCGCCGGCGTTTTCAACATCGTCACCGGCAAGGCCGCGACGATCGTTGGACGCATGTGCGAAGACCCGCGCGTGCGAGCCATGAGTTTCACCGGCTCGACCGAGATCGGCCGGCTGATCGCCGCGCAAAGTGCGCCGACGATGAAGCGGCTGGTGATGGAGCTTGGCGGCCACGCGCCGCTGATCGTCTTTGCCGACGCCGATATCGACAAAGCGGTGGCCATCGCTATCGACGCCAAATTCGCCACCTCGGGCCAGGACTGCCTTGCGGCCAACCGCATCTATGTCCAGCGTCCGCTCTACGACCGCTTCTGCGTCGCTTTCGCCAAGCGCATCGAGGCGCTGCGGGCCGGCAATGGCCTGGCCGATGACATCGACATCGGGCCGCTGATGCATGAGCGCGCCGTCAAGAAGGTCGAGGAACAGGTTGCTGACGCCATGGCCCTTGGCGCGCGTTGCCTCACCGGCGGCAAGCGGCATCAGGCCGGGCCGCTGTTCTACCAGCCGACACTGCTCGTCGATGTCGCCGACGAAGCGCTGATCATGCGCGAGGAGACCTTTGGTCCGGTCGCCGCGGTGACAGCATTCGACGACGAGGACGAGGTGATCGCCCGCGCCAATGCGACCGAATATGGCCTCGTCGCCTATGTGGTGACAGAGAACGGCGCCCGCCAACAGCGCATGGGCAGCGCGCTCGACTATGGCATGGTCGCCATCAACCGTGTGAAGATCACCGGCGCGCCGATCCCGTTCGGCGGCGTCAAGCAGTCCGGCATCGGCCGCGAAGGCTCGCGCCACGGGCTGGAAGCTTTCACCGACCTCAAATACCTTTGCCTGGATGTGGCGTAGGGTCGCACCCGGATCTCTTTCAAGGAGTCAAAAAAGATGCTCGATCAGTCCAACGAACTCGCCGCTTGGGATCGCGACCACTTCTTCCATCCTTCGACGCATATGGGCACGCATGCCCGTGGCGAGAGCCCGACGCGGATCATGGCCGGTGGTGAAGGCGTCACCGTCTGGGACAACAACGGCAAGAAGAGCATCGATGCCTTCGCCGGCCTCTATTGCGTCAATGTCGGCTATGGCCGCCAGAAGATATCAGATGCCATCGCGACCCAGGCGAAGAACCTCGCCTATTACCATGCCTATGTCGGGCACGGCACCGAGGCCTCGATCACGCTGGCCAAGATGATCATCGACCGCGCGCCGAAGGGCATGTCGAGGGTCTATTTCGGCCTATCCGGTTCGGATGCCAACGAAACCAACATCAAGCTGATCTGGTACTACAACAACGTGCTGGGACGCCCGGAGAAGAAGAAGATCATCTCGCGCTGGCGCGGCTATCACGGCTCGGGCGTGATGACGGGCTCGCTGACCGGGCTCGACCTCTTCCACAACGCCTTCGACCTGCCGCGTGCGCCGATCCTGCACACCGAGGCGCCCTATTATTTCCGCCGCGCCGACCGCTCGATGAACGAGGAGCAATTCTCGCAGCATTGCGCCGACAAGCTCGAGGAGATGATCCTGGCCGAAGGTCCCGATACGGTTGCCGCCTTCATCGGCGAGCCGATCCTCGGCACCGGCGGCATCGTGCCGCCGCCCGCCGGATACTGGGAAAAAATCCAGGCGGTGCTGAAAAAGTATGATGTGCTCCTGGTCGCCGACGAGGTGGTGACGGGTTTCGGCCGGCTGGGCACGATGTTCGGCTCCGATCACTACGGCATCAAGCCGGACCTGATCACCATCGCCAAGGGTCTGACCTCTGCCTATGCGCCGCTGTCGGGCGTCATCGTCGCCGACAAGATGTGGCAGGTGCTGGTGCAGGGCTCCGACAAGCTCGGCTCGCTCGGCCATGGCTGGACCTATTCGGCGCATCCGATCTGCGTCGCCGCCGGGGTCGCCAATCTCGAACTGATCGACGAGATGGACCTGGTGCGGAATGCCGGCGAGACTGGCGCTTATTTCCGTGCCGAACTGGCCAAGGCCGTCGGCGGTCACAAACACGTCGGTGAGGTGCGCGGCGACGGCATGCTGGCAGCGGTCGAATTCGTGAGAGATCGTGACGACCGTGTCTTCTTCGACCCATCGCTGAAGGTCGGACCGCAAATTGCCACGGCCCTTGCCGCAAGCGGCGTCATCGGCCGCGCCATGCCGCAGGGCGACATTCTCGGCTTCGCGCCGCCGCTGTGCCTGACCCGCGAGGAAGCCGATATCGTGGTGGCCAAGACCGCCGATGCCGTGAGCAGCGTATTCGCCAATCTCTGAGACCGACCCATGAATGCCATGACCAAAACCCTCCCCGCCACCATGGCCGCCGTGCTGCTCACCGGGCACGGCGGACCGGAAAAGCTCGTCTACCGCACCGATGTCAAAGTGCCTGCCCCCGCTTCAAGTGAAGTGCTGATAAGGGTCAGCGCTTGCGGGATGAACAACACCGATGTCTGGGTGCGTCAGGGCGCCTATGGTACCGAGGAGGATGCGGACGCGGTGTCGACCTGGCGAAGGCAGGGCAATACGCTGACCTTCCCGCGCATCCAGGGCACCGACACGGTCGGCACCATCGTTGCCGTCGGCGAAGGCGTTTCGCCCGATCGCATCGGCGAACGGGTGATGGTCGATTTCTCCATCTACAACCGCGACGACGATTCACTCGCCGACATCGACTATATGGGCCATGGCCGCGATGGCGGTTATGCCGAATATCAAACGGTGCCGGCTGACAACGCGCATGTCGTCGACACCACCTTGAGCGACGTCGAACTCGCCACGTTCTGCTGCGCTTACCTTACTGGCGAGCAGATGCTGGAACGCGCCGCACTTAAGGCCGGAGAACGGGTGCTGGTCACCGGCGCCTCGGGCGGCGTCGGTTCCGGCATCGTGCAGCTGGCGCGGGCGCGTGGCGCCATTCCCTATGCCGTCGTCGGCAAAGGCAAGGAACAGGCCGTACTCGACATCGGCGCTGAGGCGGTCATCACCCGTGGCGTCGCAGACCTGCCGCAAGCCGTGACCGAAGCGACCGGCGGCCAGCCGATCGACGTGGTCGCCGATCTCGTCGGTGGCGCGATCTTCAACGATCTGTTGCGCATCCTGCGACCCGAAGGCCGCTACACCACTGCCGGCGCGATTGCAGGCCCGGTCGTCCAGCTCGACCTCAGGACCATGTATCTCAAGCAGCTGCAGTTGCATGGTTCGAGCCAGGGCACGCGCGCCGATTTCCGCCGCATCGTTCGCTACATCGAGGAGGGCAAGGTCAGGCCGTTGGTCGGCGGCGTCTACAAGCTGTCCGATTTCCACCACGCGCAGGCCGATTTCGTCGCCAAGGATTTCGTGGGCAAGCTGGTGGTGGTGCCCGACGCTGTCACGGAGCGCCTCGCCTAGCCCCGGAACCCCGGCCTTTCGCCCGAAACTCCTTCGCCTGCTGCTGTCATAATCGGAATGGCTTGCAGTCGTGCCAGCAAGGCGCCACAAACGATGACGCTCGCAGCGCCACCGGCCCGGGCATCCGGTCACGGGATACAGGCGAGACATGACAGCCCGAATGATACTGCTCGACGCCAAGCCGCTCAGCGCGGCTGACGTCGCCGAGATCGCGCGGCGCAATGCGCGGCTGACGCTGGGCGAGGAGGCGATGCGGCGCATCCGGGCGAGCCGCGCGCTCATCGAGCAGCTGACGCAACTCGGCAAGCCGATGTATGGCGTCACGACCGGCCTTGGCGCCTGTGTCGACACGCCGCTCGCGCAGGCCGATCTGATTGCCTTCCAGCACAGCGTGCCGCTCAGCCACAGCATGGGTATCGGCCCGGCCCTTCCGACCGAGGCGGTGCGGGCGCTGATGGCCGCGCGCATCTCAGGCATGGCTGCGGGCGGCACCGGCACTTCCGAACGCGTGGTGATGGGCCTCGTGGCGGCGCTCAACGCCGGCGTCCATCCGGTGATCCCCACCTGGGGATCGATTGGCGCGGCGGACCTTGCCCATCTCGGCCATATGGCGCGAGCGCTGCGCGGCGACGGCGAGACGGAATACCAGGGCAAGATCATGCCGTCGGCCGAGGCGCTCGCACTCGCCGGGCTCGAACCGCTCGACCTGCGCGAGAAGGACGGCCACGCCATCATCGTCGCCAACAGCCTGTCGACCGGCACGGCGTGCCTGTGTCTCGAAGACGTCGCCCATCTCATCGACTGGGCGCTGGCCGCGGTGGCGCTCAACTACGAGGCGTTCCGTTCTTCCCTGACCGCGATCGACGAGGATGCCCTGGCCGCCCGGCCGGCGTTCGGCCAGCGCGAGATCGGCGCCCGGCTGCGTGCGGAACTGGCGGGAAGCGGCTTGTTGAAGGACAAAGCGGCGCGGCGGCTCCAGGATCCGCTCAGCTATCGCTGCGTGCCGCAGGTCTGGGGCGGCCTGCTGCATGCGTTCGAACAGGCGAAGCTGGCGACGGAGATCGAACTGACCCATTCCGGCGACAACCCGGTGATCCTGCCCGAGGACGAACGCGTCGTCTCAAACGGCAATTTCGACCTCACGGCGATGACGTTGGCCTGGGAGCATCTCGGCCAGGCGCTCGCCCATTGCGCAGTGGGCACCGCCAACCGCTGCATGAAGCTGATGTCGCCGACAATTGCGGAGTTGCCGCGATTCCTGTCGGCCAGGGGCGGCAGCCGCCAAGGCTACGCTGAACTGCAAAAGCCGCTCGCCGCGCTGGAAGCCGAGATCCGGCATCTCGCCAACCCGATGTCGCTCAGCCCGCTTGCCGTATCGGACGGCATCGAAGACCAGTCGTCGATGGCGCCGCGCGTGGTGGCCAAAACCGCCGAGATTGTCGAGCGCCTGCGCTACCTCGTTGCTATGGAACTGATCTTCGCGGCGACGGGCGTGGAGTTGCGTGGCGTCGTCGACAGCATGGGCGAAGGACCGCAGCGCACCTTTGCCGCCGTTCGTGCGCTCGTCAGCCCGCTCGACGACGACCGCGAGATGAGCGCCGACATGACTCGGGTCGCCCGTATGGTGTCCGGTCCCCGGGACTGAGCCGGCGCTCCATCCAGCAATCGCGTTCCTATTGGAACGGGCCCCGGAGATTCAGTTGCTCGGCCAAAAGGCAGAAGCGGTCGATCAGCCTGACAAGCGCCTCACCCTGTTCGGCGACAATCTTACCGCGCTCGGGCTGCGGCATGTCAGCCAAGATCCTCCACAACCGGTTCTGCCGATCACAGACGTCTGCCAATTCAGCGCAGTCGTTGGAGGTCAATTTCAATAGATGATCCGCAGTCACCGGCCCGATGCCGGGAGGCGTGGTCGCTCCAAGCGAAAGATAGCCTGGCGGCACGGTGCCTTTTGCATTCGTCACTGTCTTGCGGCAGAGGACATCGAATATCTGGTCGACGGCCTGCTTGGCGCCGGCGACGCGCGAGGGATGATCCGTGTCGGCCGCCGCATGCGGCAGAAGCTCGAGCCTGGCGCCATGCTTCTCGACCAAGCCGAGATAAGGCAGCATCGGGCCGGACAGGCTGCCAGTGGAGGCATCCCTGAATAGGTCGGCATCGATCGCGGCGTGGCGCACCTGCCCTGTATTCAGGGCATCGCCCAAGGCCGCGACGTCGACGAGTTCGCCGCGATCGTAGTTGACCAGCACGGCGCCGCTTTTCATGCGAGATAAAATGTCCGTACCGATGAGCCCGGCATTGGCATAGCGGCCGGTCCGCGCATCCTGCTTGCCCAAGCCGACATGAACGCTCAGCACATCGGCGCCTTGAGCCGCGTCGGCGAGGTCCGCCGCATAGGCAAAGCCCTCGGCTTCTATCCACTCCCGATGCCGAGGCCGCGCATGGATCACCACGCGCATGCCGAAAGCGCGGGCAAGCTTGGCCACCTCGCGGCCGATATTGCCGTAGCCGATGATCGCAATCGTCTTGCCTTCGAGCTTTTCGGTGGGGAAATCGCGCAGTTCCCTGCCGGTGTCGAAGGCGCCCCGCGCCACCCGGTCGTGAAGTGTGTCGACCGGGAGATCCGGCAGCACTTTCAGGATCGCCTTCATCACCATCTGCGCGGTGGCGCGGCTGTTGATGCCGGGCGTGTTCATCAGCACCGCCGAGCCGCCCTCGCCACTGCCGCCGCCCCACGAGCGCGAGCCCATATTGCCGGTGCCGGCGCCGATCCGCACGCCGGCCAGCGGAAAAACGGTCTCGGCAGGCAGGAAGGTGGCGGCGGCAATGACGGCGTCATAGCGTCCGTCACCGGCGGCCTCGATCAGCTCTTCGCGGGTGCTGAGATCCGGCTGGTAGAAGAAATGCACCCGGTTAGGTTCGAGAGCGGTCTTGTCGCCAAGTCCGGTCGCATGAAAGCGGCCGCCCTTGGCTTCGATATGGGCACACACCTCCGAAGCGTCTGGCTTTCCATCAGCGTCGAAGCGCAGGCCGATCAGGTCGCAGACCAGAACGGCGTAGGCGCGTTGCGGATCGATCGGCTCAACGGCGTGTATGTCTGTGGTCGCGGTCACATCGTTCCCTCATGCAGGACGGAGGCCTACTGATAAAGCAGGCGCTGAATAACCAGAACCTATCCGCCCGGAATGGTGCGGGATCGATCACCGGCGGCAGACCAGCGGCGAGTTGCGACACGATCTTGCCCGTGACCGCACCGCCGATCAGGCCCTGATGGCCATGGCCGAGATGGCACGCGGCACCGCCTTTCAGGTACAGTGCGATGCCGTCATTGGCCCCTTGAACGGGCAAGCCGGACGCGCGTAAAATCGCGCTATCTGATTGAGTCTGCTACATTCGTTCGGGCTAATGTCCGGATTGGTCTGGGTATTTTCCTTGCACACGGATGCAACCAGCGCGGCCAAGCGCGGCAAATCATTTGCCCATGTGGCGGAAGCCTCCTGGGGCAAGGGCCTCAGCACGTTGCTGCGCATTGTGCGCATGACGCTGCGCCATCCCTGGCAGGTTGCTATCACCCTCATCTCGACCTTTGTCGCAGCGACGCTGCAGCTCTTCATTCCGCGCCTCTTGGGCCGCGCCATCGACCAGGCGCAAGGGGTGATGGCCACGGGTGCCGGCACCGCGGCCGAGCAGGCGCTGTGGACTACCGCGCTGACGCTGCTGGTCGTCAGCATCCTGCGCGGCCTCTTCACCATGGCGCAGAACTACTATGGCGAGGCCGTCGGCCATCAGACCGGCTATGAGCTGCGGCTCGCCTTCTACGAGAAGATCCAGCGGCTGAGCTTTTCCTTCCACGACAAGGTCCATACCGGCGACCTCATCACGCTCGGGCTGCTCGATCTCGACGGCGTGCGCATGTTCTTTTCCACCGGCATCCTGCGCGTGGTGCTGCTTGGCGTGCTGATCGGCGTCGGCGCCTATTTGTTGATCAGCACCGATCTCGTGCTCGGATTGTTGAGCCTCAGCTTCGTGCCATTCGTCGCCTGGCGCTCCTCGGTGACGCAGCTCCGGCTGCGCAGCACCTGGCTGACGCTGCAGGAGCGGCTGTCGGTGCTGAGCCGGGTGATGGACGAGAATCTCGGCGGCATCCGTGTCGTGCGCGCCTTCGCGGCTCAGCGGCATGAGCTGGCAAAGTTCGACCGCGCCAAGCAGGATGCGCTGGAGCTCGCCAATGAGCGCGTCGACATCCGCGTCTCCAACACCAGCGCCATGAACTTTTCGTTCCTGGCCGCCATGGGCCTGGTACTGTGGTTCGGCGGCCAGAAGGTGATCGCGGGCCAGATCAGCGTCGGCACGCTGGCCCAGTTCCTCACCTTCATGACCATATTGCAGATGCCGGTGCGCCAGCTCGGCCTGATGGTCAACTCCTTCGCGCGCGCCTCGACCTGCGGCACGCGGCTGTTCGAACTGCTCGATGCGGAGCTCGACATCGAGGACGCGCCCGATGCCAAAGAGCTGGTCATCACCGACGGCGTGCTGCGCTTCGACAATGTCGGCTTCCGCTATGAGGGCGCGGGCGAGCGTCCGATGCTTTCCGGCCTTTCCTTCGAAGCCAGGCCCGGCGAGACCGTCGGTCTCGTCGGTCCGCCAGGCAGCGGCAAGTCGACGATCGCGCATTTGATCCCGCGCTTCTACGACGTGACCTCAGGCGCGATCACCATTGACGGGCAGGACATCCGCAAAGTCACGCTGCAATCGCTGCGCAAGGCTGTCGGCGTCGTGCAGCAGGACGCGTTCCTGTTCACCACCTCGATCGAGAACAACATCGCCTATGGCAATCCCTGGGCGCGCGAGACCCGCATCGGGCAGGCCGCCGAGTATGCCCAGTTGCACAATTACATTATCGGCCTTCCGGCCGGCTACACCACGGTCGTCGGTGAACGCGGCGCGTCGCTTTCGGGCGGTCAGAGGCAGCGCCTGACCATCGCGCGCAGCCTGATGCTGCGGCCATCGGTGCTGGTCTTCGACGATTCCACGGCCGCCGTCGACGCCGGCACCGAGCAGCGGATCCGGGCGGCGATGAAGCGCTTCGCCAGGGATCGCGTGACGCTCATCATTTCGCATCGGCTGAGTTCGCTGATGCATGCTGACCAGATCCTGTTCGTCGAGGGCGGCCGGATCGTGGAACGCGGCACGCATGAGGAATTGCTGGCGCTCGGCGGACGCTACCGCGCGCTTTACGACCTGCAGCTGCGGCCGGACGAAGATCGGCTCGAGGGAGCCGCCTGATGTCAACACAGGACGACGACGAGAAGGAAGACACAAGCCGGCGCCCGACCAAGGCGGTCGTCGGCTCGCACCGCGATGAGGAAGAGGTCTTCGGCAAGGCCTACGATCCGCGCATCGTCAGGCGCATCTGGAGTTTCGTCAGACCATATCAGGGCCGGATCTTCATCTCGGTCGCCGCGGTGCTGGTGTTCACGCTGACGCAACTGGCGATCCCGCTGGTCATCCGCTACGCCATCGATCACGGCATGGCGCCAGGCAAGCTCGACCGATCGGTGATGATCTCCGCGATCGTCGCTTTTGCCGTCATCATCCTCATCAACTACGCCGCCAGCCATGTCCAGGAGAGCGTCGTCGGCAAGGTGGCCGAAAACGTGCTATCCGACCTGCGTCGTGCCATGTTCAGCCACCTGCAGCGGGTCTCTCTCGGCTTCATGGACAGGACCGAGGTCGGCCGGCTGATGTCGCGCCTGCAGGGCGACGTCAATTCGATGCAGGAATTCCTCGAGACATCCGTGATGTCGGTGGGCGACATCGTGCTGTTGTTCGGCATCGTCACCGTCCTGCTGTGGCTCGATTTCCGGCTCGGCCTGCTGACGCTGTCGACCATGCCGATGCTGTTCATCGTGCGCCTGTTCTGGCTGCCGCGCGCCAAGGTCGCCTTCATGGCGGCGCACGAGACCAACTCCATCGCCAACGGCGCGCTTGCCGAAGGCATCCATGGCGTGCGCACCGTGCAGAGCCTGGAGCGCCAGCACGTCAATTTCGACCTCTACGACGAGAAGGTGCTGGCCAATCTCAACGCGCATCTGCGGTCGGCGAGATACGCGCAGGTGATGGTGCCGATCGTCGATACGCTGACCGGCGTCGCCATGGCGACCGTGATCGTCGTCGGCGGGTCGATGGTGCTGTCGCACAGTCTCGACATCGGCGTGATGGTGGCCTTCCTGTTCTACATCCAGCGCTTCTTCGACCCGATCCGCTCGCTCACCATGCAATACAGCGTCATGCAGCGCGCCATGGCTTCGGGCCAGCGTATCTCCGAAGTGCTCGACGTGCCGGTGGATGTCAGCGACAAGGAAAATGCGGTGGCGCTGTCGCGCGACATGGACGGCTCGGTCGAGTTCCGGAATGTCATTTTCGGCTACCGGCCGAACCAGCCGGTGCTGAAGAACGTCTCCTTCCGCGTCAATTCGGGCGAAACGGTCGCGCTTGTCGGCCCGACCGGATCGGGCAAGTCGAGCTCGATGGCGCTGGTGCACCGCTTCTACGATGTCTGGTCGGGGGAAGTCCTGGTCGGCGGTCATGATGTGCGCGACCTGACGCAGGATTCGCTCGGCGACCAGGTGGCCATGGTCCTGCAGGAGCCGTTCCTGTTCTCCGGCACCGTGCTGGAGAATATCCGTTATCACAAGACCGGTGCCAGCCGTGAAGAGGTGGTGCGCGCCGCCCAGGCCGTCGGCGCGCACGACTTCATCGAGCAATTGCCTGACGGCTACGACACCGAGCTCGAACAGCGCGGCGGCAACCTCTCGCTCGGCCAGCGCCAACTGATCAGCTTCGCGCGGGCGCTGGTGGCCGACGCCAAGATCCTCGTCCTCGACGAGGCCACGGCCAGCATCGATTCCTACACCGAGATGCTGATCCAAAAGGCGCTGCTCAAACTGCTGGAGGGCCGCACCGGGCTGGTCATCGCGCATCGCCTGGCCACCATCCGCGGCGCCGACCGCATCATCGTGCTGCAGAACGGCGAGATCGTCGAAAGCGGCAATCATGAGCAGCTGATGAAGAGGAAAGGCCTCTATGCCCGCCTCTACAATATGAACTACGCTTCCTTCGACGACATTTCCGCGGAAGAGATGGGAATGGACGCGGCGGCCGGCAAAGCAACGTAAGCTCGTGCTGGCGGGGTGCGAACGGACCGATTGCTTCCATACCCCTTGCCGAGAAGACCTATTTGCGAGATCCCCTGATGTGGCCGCTGACCCGCACGCCGTCCTCGGGACCGTGAAGGCCCGATTTCGTGAAGGAACGTGTGCGGGGAGGCGCGCGTTCTTTTCCATATGTCTCGAATGAAAAGGAGACATGCTTATGAGAAAGCCAAGCGTATTCCTCTGTTCCATCGTGTTGACGTTGGCCACGAGCGCTGTCCCGTTTGCCACTGTCGCCGATGCCGCAGTCACCAGGCATCACTATGTCCGCGTCACCACCGCCCATAATGGCCACACGCGCGCCGCGAACCGCGGACACGGACACCGTTACGGTTGGGTCGGTAGCGGTTGGACCGTCGAGAATTCGACCGATAACAGCAACTGGATGGACAGCTATTACAATGGCTACGGCAGTTACCGTGGGTATGCCGGCGACTTTTGCGGCACCATCGCATGGACGCTCGACATATGCAGTCCCCACGGCCCCTGATTCCTGACCGTCGGTGGCCAACGAAGTTTGCTGGTATTACGCCATTTCGGGACGTCTTGACGCCTCGCGGATCGCCTTGTGCACGCTGCGCTGCAAATCCATGAAGGCCGGAGTTTCCATCACCTCTTCCCGGCGCGGGCGCTCGATGTCGACGTTGAAGGTCTGCATGATGCGTCCCGGGCCGATCCCCATGACGATGATGCGATCCGAGAGGTAGACGGCCTCTTCGACGTCATGCGTGACGAACAGCACTGTGAGCCGATGCTCTTCCCAGATCTGGGTCAGCAGTTCCTGCATCTGATGCCGCGTCAAGGCATCGAGCGCACCGAAGGGCTCATCCATCAGCAGCATCTTGGGGCGATAGGAGAGCGCGCGCGCGATGGCGACGCGCTGCTTCATGCCGCCCGACAGTTCGGACGGGAAACGATCAGCGCTTTGCGACAGCTTGACGAGGTCGAGATGCTCGAGCGCGATCTCGCGGCACGAGGATCGGTCATAGCCGGCCGCCTTGAGGGCAAACTCGATGTTCTGCCGCGCCGTCAGCCAGGGAAGCAGCGTGTAGGACTGGAACACGACACCACGGTCGAGACCCGGTTGCATGATCGGTGCGCCATCGATGCTGAGGTCGCCGGCGTCAAAATCCTGCAGTCCGGCGACGATCGACAGCAACGTGCTCTTGCCGCAGCCCGACGTGCCGACGAGGGAGACGAACTCATTGTCGGCAAGGTCGAGATTGATGTCCCGCAGCACTTGCGTACGCCGCTCGCCGGTGCCGAAGCTCTTGTTGAGACCGGCGATGCGCAATTTGGGAACTGTCATCGGCGGTTCCTCATTGCGGGTGGCCTTCCTGCCGGAACAGTACCTTCTCCAAGGCCTTCATGACCTGGTCGGTAATGAGGCCGAGCACGCCCAGCAGCAGGATGTAGCCGATGATGGTGTTTGTTTGGAAATAGCGCTGCGACACGGTGATGCGATAGCCCAGGCCGGATGTCGCCGCGACGAGTTCGGCCAGCACCAGCCAGGTCCATGCCCAGCCGAGGCTGATGCGCAGCGTGTCCCAGATGCCCGGCAAGGCACTGGGCACGACGATGCGCGTCAGGATCTTGCGGTCCGGCAGACCGAGCGTGCGGCCAAGGCCGATGAAGTCGGTAGGAACCCGTTTCACATTGTCCATGACCATCAGCACTTGCTGGAAGAAGGTGCCGATGAAGATAATCAGGAATTTCTGGGTGTCTCCGGTACCGGCCCACAGGATGGAGAGCGGCACGAAGGCGACAACCGGCATATAGCGGATGAAATCCACCAGCGGCTCGATGGCCGCCTCCCAGGAGCGGAAACTGCCGATCAGCACGCCGATCGGTATGGACAATGCCGAGGCGAGGAGAAAGCCGATGGAAATGCGGTACATCGAGGCCCTGAGGTCCAGCCACAAGGTACCGTCGGCCGCGAGCTTGGTGATCTGGGTCGCGACGCTGCCTGGCGACGGCAGGAAGATGGGTTTCACCCATTCCAGCCCGGTCGCCGCCCACCAGGCGAGACCAAGGCCGACAAAGACAGCCACCGCTATCGCCAGGAAACGCGACCTGGCGATAGGCACGCCGATCCCGGAGGATCGGCGACGCCTCGCCGGTTTTGCGGCGGGCGCCGGCGTCGGGCGGGCCAAACCGGTTTTCGCGGGAGGCTCCCCGGACATCTGCGTTACCACCGCGATCCGGATCTCGTCATTGCACCGCCTTGACGAAGGACGGGTCGATCATCTGCTCCGGCGTCACGTCGGCCTGAAGTAGCTTGGCGTTCTTGGCGGCCGCTTCGACGTCGGCGAATGTCTTGGTGGTAAAATCGCCGGTGAGCGCCGTCTTGTTTTCGGCCAGGGAATAGTAGCGCACCCCGTCGAAGGCGGTGTTGAGGTCCTTGACGTCGGAACCGACAGCCTTGGCGATGATGGCGCGGCCGCCCGGGGTGTCGGCCTTGTAGTCCTTGAGCGCGGCGTCCCAGCTCTTGATCATGGCCAGCACCTGGCCGGGCCGAGACTTGATCACCTCGTCGCGCACCACCAGGACGTCGCTGATCAGGCCGGGATCCTCGCCGGCGGTGAACAGCAGCTTGACATCCTTGTTTTGCGCCATGGCGACAGTGAGGTACGGCTCGTAGGTGACCGCGACCGGCACCTGGCCCGCGATCAAGGCGCTGCCGGCGTCGGCGGCAGGCATTGGAACCGGCTGGATATCGGCTACCGACATGCCGTTCCTGGCGAGCGCGTATTTGAGCAGGATGTCGCTCGTCGTGCCTTCCTCGAAAGCGACCTGCTTGCCCTTGATATCGGCGATGGAGGTGATGTCCTTGCCAGCGACGATGGCGTCGGCCGTCATGGAGACATCGAGCAGCAGCACGATCTTTACCGGCAGGCCGGCCGCAACCATGCCCATCGCCGTGTGGGTGGCGATGTTGGCGGCGTCGAGCTGGCCGCTTGCGAGTGCCGCGTTGATATCCTTGTCCTCGGCGAAATTGACGATCTGGACGTCCGACACGCCGTTCGTCTTGAACAGGCCCTTGGCCTCGGCGACGTGCCACTGGCCATATCCAAGCCAGGGCTCGATGCCGATCTTGAACGATCCGGCCTCGGGCGTCGTGGGAATGGCCGCATCGGCCGCATGGGCCGCCGGGGCGGCGGTGAGCCCGAAGGCAACGGCCATCACCAATGCGCGAAATTGTCCTGCTAGGTTGAGCATCATCTTTCGTTCCCCTTGATGATCAGACCGCTTTTACCCAGGCATCCGGTCTGGTGAGACTGCGGGGTTCTGCTCTTGCGGCACTGTGCCTCGGCGTCTTGCCCGCCACTTCATGGTTGAAGTGCCGACATATCTCAGCGTCAGCGGCAGCGGATGTCAAGGCTGAAATACATACATGCATATACAAGTTGATGGAGTCCAATCTTACGTTTGAACCGGCGAATCTCCCGCCCGAGTGCTCACGCTTTTCAGGACCGATCCGATCGAGAAAACCGGTCATCCGGTCGGTTCCGCCATCGGGCGCGCCGCCGACCATTCCTTGCTGTTGGAACTCGAGCGTCGCGGCATGCTGCCGGTGGATTGGCGAGCAATGCTGCGATCAGGACTTTTCCTGTCGCCGTGAAATCTCGGCTTGCATTGGCTCGTTGGCTTCAGCTTGCCCTGGAAGGCGAGTAGCGGCTGCCGAGCGAGTAGCGGCTGCCGGCATAGGTCAGCTTGCTGATCGTGGCCACGACCGCCCCCGTCCACGTCCGGCGATGCAGGAGAAGGCAGCAACTGCCGACATCGATACCGAGATGCTGCGCCGTCTCCTTGTCGGCCGGGATGGCGGAGATGATATGCTCGACCTCGGTCACCGGGGTCTTCTGCATGAGGTAGTCGTAGGTCGCCGTCCTGGTGAAGTCCTGCTTGTCGTAGTCGGGGATCAGGTTCGGATTGACGAAACGCTCCTCCAGTTGCACCGGCAGGTCGTTCTCGAAATTGACGACGACGGAGTGATAGACCGAGGCGCGCTTCGCAAACTCGAACGACAGCGCGAGTTCCTTCGTGGGCACGATGGTTTCGAGGACGAGAACTTCGGAGCGATGCCTGTTGCCGCGCTCGACGATCTCGGCGGCGATGTTGTTGATCTCGATCAGCGTCGATTGTGGCCGGGGTGGCGCGATGAACGTGCCGACACCTTGCAGCCGGATCAGGAATCCTGCGGCGGTCAGTTCCCGCAGGGCCCGGTGAACCGTCATCCGCGACACACCCAGCGAAACCACCAGCTCGTTCTCGGACGGCAGCTTGCGATCCTTGCCCCATTTGCCCGTTCCGATGTTGGTCAGGATGTAATCCTTCACCTTCTCGTAAAGGGGGCTCGCCGTGTCGGGCAAATCGATCATCTCAAAAATCCTTTCCGGCAGGTTGCCGCACACGGATGATTGTCTTCAAGCCATCGCTCTTCCCGGCCAGCAGCCGCTCATAGGCGGCTGGAATCTCGTCCAGGCCGATCTCACGGTCGATCAGGGCCAGCAGCGGTTCACTTAGTTCGCCCAGCATCCGCACGGCCTCTGGCAATTCGTCGGCGAAGGCATGGCATCCGAGCAATGCGATCTCGCGCTCGACCAGAACATTGGGGTCGATGTCGAGCCGGCCATGGAAGATGCCGACCATCGCCACCGCGCCGCCGGGATCGAGAACGCCGAGCAACTGGTTGAATGCGGCGATGCTGCCCGTCGCCTCGACGGCCGCCAGCAGCGGGGCATTGGCGGTCGCGGCTGCAATGGCATCGCGGTCGAGATCGACGATGGTGGCGCCGGTCACCCGCGCCACCCGGGCGCAGCGGTCCCGGTTGCGGTCAGCGACAAGCACCGTGCCGGCGGAGGTTCGGGAGAGCAGCAGCGCGGCGAGACCACCGATCGGACCGCAACCGACGACAAGCACCGAGCCCGCCGTTCTCGGCAACCGCCGCACCGCGTGCAGCGCGACCGCGAGCGGCTCGGCCATGGCACCGACCCGCTCGTCCAGACCGGCGTCGATGACATGCAGCAGACGTGCGGGCAGCACCGCCTGTTCGGCAAAGCCGCCATCGCAGATTTCGCCGACGAAGCCCAGCGAAGTGCAGAGATGCCGCTTGCCGGCGCGGCATTGCGTGCAATCTCCGCACCAGAAGCGGGAATCCGCGACCACCCTATGGCCGACGGCGACGGTATCGACGCCCTCGCCCAGCGCGATCACCGTGCCGGTCAGCTCATGGCCAGCTGTCGAAGGCGACCGGCTTATCCATTGGCCGGTGCGGAAATTGTGCAGATCCGAACCGCAGATGCCTGCGGCATCGACCCTGAGCTTCACCCAGCCGGCATCCGGAATGCCTGGCGCGGCGATATCCTCGACGCGCAGATCGCCCGGTCCATAAAGTCGTGCCGCCTTCATCGTGATCGTCTCCGCTCAGCCGGCGAGATAGCGGTCGCGGATTTCCGAAACCGCGTTTTCGTGCGAACTGAAGCCCTCGTAGCGGGCGAGCCTGCGGGCATGCAGCGCCAGTTCCGGATAGGCGGCCGAGGTGACATAGCCGACCGACGAACGCTTGACGAAATCCGTTACCGAGAGCGGCCCATAGGTCCGCGCCCAGCGGCTGGTCGGCAACACGGCATTCGGCCCGAGGACAAAATTGGCGAGGGTGACCGGCGTGTGCGGACCCATCAGGATTTCGGCCGCTTCGGTGATGTGGCCGAGATGCGCGAACGGCTCCTTCGAGAGTATCTCGAGATGTTCGGGCGCATAGTCGTTGATGAAGCGGTAGGAGTCTTCCAACGACGCGGTCAGCACGATGCCGCCGCGCTCTCCCGTCAGCACCGCGCGCGAGAATTCCACACGCTGCTCGGTCATGCGCGACCAGTGGTCGGGAAGTGCAGCAAGTGCTGCTTCGGCAACCTTGCGGCTGTGCGTCACCAGATAGGCCGAGGAATCCGGCCCGTGCTCGGCCTCGATCAGCAGATCGAGCGCGGCAAGGCCTCCGTCGACGCTGTCGTCGGCAAAGATAATGGCTTCCGACGGCCCGGCCGGCAGACCCGTGTTGATGATCGAGGACAGCACGCTCTTGGCCGCCACCACCCAAGGGCTGCCGGGGCCGACGATCTTGAGCGCCGGCTTCACCGTCTCGGTGCCGTAGGCGACCGCGGCGACGGCTTGCGCGCCGCCGCATTTGTACACGGTCTCGACGCCGGCGAGGCGAGCGGCGACCAGCGTGGCCGCGTCCACAGAGCCATCCGAGGTTGGCGGCGTCACGATGGCGATCTGTGGCACGCCGGCAATGACAGCCGGAACCGACGTCATCATCGTCACCGACGGAAAGGCGCCTTTGCCGCGCGGCACGTAGAGCGCGACCGATGCGATCGGTGTATACCGGTCGCCGGCATAGGCGCCCGGCCGGACCTCCTTGAGCCACATGGTCTCCGGCTTCTGCTCTTCATGAAAATGCCGGATGTTTTCGATGCCGAACCTGATGCTCTCCACGACATCCTTCTCGACCTTGTCGAAGGCCGCATCGAATTCCGCTTCCGACACTTTCAGTCCGCCTTCGGCCACATTGGCCTTGTCGAAGTCCCTGGCGAACCGGATCAGGGCGGCGTCACCCTCGTCCCTGACCGCCTGGATGATCGGACGGACCTTTTCGACGAAGACCGACAGATCGCTCTCGGCGCGTTTCAGCAGACCGGCCCGCCGGGTGGCATCGAGGGATGACAGATCATGGAAGCTGATGTCGGACATGGTATTCCCTTCTGTTGGAACGCAATGTGCCGGCCGGTCACATTGCGGAAGACTCTGTTTTCAAACCTGGGCGAGCCGCCTCAGATCGATGCGAGGAAACCGCCATCCACCGGAATGGACTGGCCGGTTATGTAGGCTGCGGCATCCGAGGCAAGGAACACGGCGATGCCGTGCAGATCGCGCAGATCGCCGAAACGATGCTGCGGAATCTTGGCGAGCATGGATTGCTGCCACGCCTCGTTGCCGTAGAACACTTCCGTCATCGCCGTCCTGAAATAGCCCGGGGCGATGGCGTTGACCCTGATGCCAAGTTCCGCCCATTCCACTGCCAGCGCCCGTGTCATGCCGAGCAGGCCCGATTTCGACGAACCGTATGGCACCGCCGTTGGAATGCCGACTTCTGAAGTCAGCGAGCAGAGGTTGATGATAGCGCCGGGCCGCCCGGCGTCCCGCATCTGCCGCGCCGCCGCCTGGGCGCAGAAGAACGCCCCTTTGAGATTGGTATCGATGATCCGGTCCCAGAGGGGCTCGTCGACGTCGAGCGAGGGCCGGACCTCTTCCACCCCGGCATTGTTGACGAGAATGTCGAGGCCGCCAAGCAGGCGGGCTGCCTCGGCGGTGGCCGCACGGCATCGGCCGACATCGGTCACGTCAAGGGCAATGGCATGCGTGACCCCGCCGGCGGCGCGGATGGCCGCCACCGTCTCACCGAGCGAGTCCCGGTTACGCGCTGTGACCGCGAGGTCGGCGCCGGCGGCGCTCAGCGCCTCGGCGATGCTGCGGCCAATGCCGCGGCTGGCGCCGGTGACAAGCGCCTTCCTGCCCGAAAGGTCGAAAAGAGAAGCGTTGCGCATTGATCCTCCTTGGCCGCTCCGGTTGCGTGGCAGAGAGACTATCAGATCGACTTGCATATACAAGCATGTACAAACAGCTCGAGTGAGATTGAGGGTGACGTTATCCGCCGCACGCGCGATCACAAAGTTAGCTCGTTCATACGAGATGCCACGGGCGGCGATTGTTCGAGGTTTGTCCAAGACGATAATCGGCCGGCGATGGGGGAGACCAACATGTCCAAAGCTGAGATTTCCGAAAGCCCTGCAGAATTACCTGGCGTACCCGACAAAAAAGTCTGAGTCTGCCGCGCGTGCCGGATATCGGGCAGTTGAAAGCCGGTTGCCCGTCAAGCCCGCCGCCCTGTCGTGAGAGCCCGTCATATGCTGGAAAGCAGCCCGCCTAGGAGCCTCTATCGCGAAACGGCTGGCGGCGCCGGCAAGTACCCCGCCATTGCCGGTCCGCAGCAGGCTAGGGCCGCCATTGTTGGCGGTGGCTTCACGGGCCTTTCCACCGCCTTGCATCTGGCGGAAGCCGGCGAAGACGTCTGCGTGATCGAGACCCATCAGCCGGGATGGGGAGCGTCGGGCAGAAATGGCGGCCAGGTTAATCCCGGCCTCAAATACGATCCGGACACCATCGAGGCGATGTTCGGCCCGGAGCTTGGGCCGCGGATGATCGAGTTCTCCTACGGCGCGCCGGATTTCACCTTCGATCTCATCAGGCGCCTGTCGATCGATTGCGAGGCCCGGCAGAACGGCACCATACGCGCGGCGATCCGGCCGAAGCCGGCAGCCTCCGTGCGGGCCGCGGCAACGCAATGCGAGCGGCGGGGAATGCCGGTTGAAATGCTCGACGCAAGGGCGATGGCGGCGCGTATCGGCACGGACAGGTATATATCCGGCATGTTCGATGCCCGCGGCGGCGACCTCCATCCCTTGAAATACGCGCTTGGCCTGGCAGCCGCCGCGCAGAAGGCCGGCGCGCGGATCTTCGGCGGCAGCGAGGTGCTCTCGCTGAGCAGGCAGGCCGGACGCTGGGTCCTCGAGACGGCAGGCGGTTCCGTCAGCGCCGAGAACGTCCTGATCGCGACCAACGGCTATACCGGAAACCTGTGGCCGGGCCTGGAGCAGTCGCTCGTCCCGGTGTTCAGCGCCATCGCGGCGACCGAGCCGCTTGCGCCGGCAGTCGCAGCGGCAATTCTCCCCGAAAGGCCCGTCATCTACGAAGCCGGCAACATCACCGTGTACTATCGCATCGACGCCCAGAACCGGCTTCTCATGGGCGGCCGGGGCCCGATGAGCCCGATCGGCGATGCTTCCGCCATCCGCTACCTCACCCACTATGCGCTACGGCTCTGGCCGTCGCTTGCTGGAGCCGGGTGGACACATGGCTGGAACGGCCGGATCGCGATCACCAAGGACCATCTCCTGCACGTTCACGAGCCGGAAGACGGGATCTTGATCTGTCTTGGCTACAATGGCCGCGGTGTTGCCATGGCCTCGGCGATGGGCGCTGCCCTGGCGCGGCGCCTACGGGGCGACGAGACATCGCCGTTTCCGATGCCGGTATCGCCGCTCAAGCCAATCCGGTTCCATCGCTTCTGGCCGCTTGGCGTCAAGGCGGCGATCCTTTCTGGCCGGATGAAGGACCGGTTCGGGCTTTGATGAGAAGAGCCCGCCGCTATGCTCCGGCTCCAGCGCCGGACAATCTTCGGGCGTGCCATCTCAGATGATCGTCCATGAATGTCGAGATGAAGAAATACGAGTGATCGCAGCCGTCCTGCATGCGCAGCGTCAGCGCAATGCCGGCCTTGGCGCATGCCGCTTCCAGAAGCCAGGGCCTCAGTCCATCATCGAGAAATCCGTCCGATGTCCCTTGGTCGACGAAAAGCTCCGGGAAGCGGTGGCCATCCTCGATGAGCAAGGTGGCATCGTAGCCCCGCCATGATTTCTCGTCCGCACCGAGATATTTTTCGAAGGCCGGCTTCGACCAGCCGGCGGTGCTGGGTTGCACGATCGGCGCGAAGGCCGAGCAGCTGTTGAAGCGTCCGGGATTCTTCAGCGCGATGGTCAATGCGCCATGTCCACCCATCGAGTGGCCGAAGATCGCCTGACGCGTCATGTCGGCCGGAAACTCCCGCGCGATCAGCGCTGGTAATTCCTCGGTGACATAGGAATACATGCGATAATTACTGGCATAGGGTTCCTGCGTGGCATCTACGTAGAATCCGGCGCCGCTGCCGAACTGCCAATTGTCCTTCTCGTCGGGAATGCCGGCGCCGCGGGGGCTGGTATCGGGACAGATTACGATCAGGCCAAGCTCGGCCGCCATGCGCCTGTACTCCCCCTTGTCCATGACATTGGCGTGGGTGCAGGTGAGACCGGATAGGTACCATATGACGGGGCAAGGTCTTTCACGGGCCTGTGGCGGCACGAAGACGGCAAAGGTCATATCGCAGGCGCAGACATCGGAAGCGTGGGAATAGACGCCCTGGACGCCGCCATGCGACTTGGCAGCGGAGATGATTTTCATCCGATCCGACATGTGTTTCTTCTCCGCCAATGTGATTCACCGCCGCTTGTCTACGGCATCGGCCGGGACTACGGCAACCTCCACGGATTGGGCTTTGGATATCGGGCCAGGTCCGATCGGGCGTCGGCCATCGCCATCGAAATCGGCATCGTCCTGGCAAGGCCGCTGACGGTCAGGTGGCACAGGCAGCGTGCTGGATGTCGCCGTATCGCGCGCTGAGCGCGTTCAGGGGCCGCTTCAGCGCGCTCATGGGTCGGAGTGGGAGATATTCCGCAGCACGTACTCGGCGGCGATCCTGGCGCGTTGCCGGCCGAAAAGCGCCGGGCCGACATCGTCCACCGCGAGACAGATACGGGCCTGGATCGCTTCGGATGCCAGCACGCCGTCGACGAAATCCTTCTCCGAGGCGAAGACGGCCGTCGGCAGCGCAAAGGCCTCGAAGAAGCCGAACAGCGGCCGCAGCTGATGCTCGACGATCAGCGCATGGCGGTCGCCGCCGCCGGTCGCCGCCAGCAGCACCGGCTTGCCCTGAGGGCCGCCGGGTCGACGAGATCGAAGAAATGCTTGAACAGACCGGTATAGCTGCCCTTGTAGGTGGGCGAGCCGACCACCAGGACATCGGCGGCCGGGATCCGCTCGAGAACGGCGCGAGCCTGTACATCCAGGTCGCGCGTCCCTTTGGCATTGCCAAGGCTGGGACCGAGATCAACGATATCATGGGTGCTGTAAGGCCGTATCGCCCGGCGATCTCCGTCACGATATGGTCCACGAAGCCGCGGGTCTTGGAGGGCCGCGTGAAATTGCCGGAGAAGCCGACAATGGCCGGGTTGGTCAGATGGATGCCCTGTGATCTTTTCGACCCAGCTGGCCGGAATGTCCCTAGTTTTTATAGACATTACTTCCGAACAAAAGGAATTGACGGTCGCCGTGGAGCGAAATCGGAAAGACACTTTTCTTCCGGAGCGCCATCCTTGAAAAAGGAGCATGGCTTGGCGAGCGTGCGGGCTGCAGCCGTCGCACGCGAGGGCCGATGCGACCGCTGGAAAAGGGACGATCATCACCGTTTGTTCGGAACCTGATCGGCCCGCGGCTGTTTTCCGTTCAGGCAAACACGGAGGCGGCCATGGCACGCGAGAGAACCGAATACGAAACCGGCGCACGGAAATATCCGGCGAGGACCGGCTCGGATCCGAGCGATGATTTCTCGCCCGATGCAGCGGGCAACAAGCCGCCGGCAGGCGGAATGGGGCTCACGCGACCAGCAGATCAGACAAAGGAAGAAACACATCAGTCCGGAGGCCAGCCCGGCAAGGCGACACCCAGCCCGGCAACAGAAAAGACATCCGGCGCGGGCCCGACGATCTCCGAACACTCGAAGGACGCGAAGTCTCCAAGATCGGGCCGCCAACCCGGCGCCTATGTCAAGGACTGACGCGGACGACAAGCTTTGGCATCGCGCAAACCTTTCGGTCCGCCGCGCGTTGAACTTTCTTCAGCCAAGGAGACAACCATGGAGACGAAATCCCAGACCGCCGGTGAAGCCGCCAAGCAACGCCATATCCAGCGCGGCATCGGCGCCAAGGACAAATCGAAGCGCAACGGCAAGGCTGAACACGCCATGCAGGCAGGCGCGCGCACCTATCCCGAGCCGCCCTTCCCCAAGCAACATCAGGCGAAACCCGGGTATGAAGCGGCGATCGAACCTGCCCCGCTCTACGATGCACCCTATTATCTCGGATCAAGGAAACTCGAGGAGAAGGTGGCTCTCATCACAGGCGGCGATTCCGGCATCGGTCGCGCGGTGGCGGTATTGTTCGCCCGCGAAGGCGCCGATATCGCGATCGTCTACCTGGCCGAGGACAGGGACGCCGAAGAGACAAAATCCGCCGTCGAAAAAGAAGGTCGACGCTGCATCCTCATAAAGGCCGACGTCAGCGAACGGCAGGATTGCCAAAACGCCGTGGCGGCCACGATCGAAACATTCGGCCGCATCGACGTGCTGGTCAACAACGCCGCCTTCCAGATCCATTCCAGCGACTTCGGCGACCTGACCGAAGAACATTTCGACACGACGCTCAAGACCAATCTCTACGGCTACTTCCATATGGCACAGGAAGCGGTGCCGCACATGAAGCCGGGCTCGGCGATCGTCAACACCGGCTCGGTTACCGGCATAGACGGCTCCAAGCAACTGGTCGACTATTCGATGACCAAGGGCGGCATCCACGCCTTCACGCGCGCGCTTTCGGGCAACCTCATCGCCAAGGGCATCAGGGTGAACGCGGTCGCGCCTGGCCCGGTGTGGACGCCGCTCAATCCGTCCGACAAGGAAGCCGACGACGTCTCGAAATTCGGCGCGGACACGCCGATGAAACGGCCAGCACAGCCGGAGGAAGTGGCTCCGGCCTATGTGTTCCTCGCCTCCCCGCACTGCTCGAGTTACATCACCGGCGAGATCCTGCCGATCGTCGGCGGCTACTGAGGTCATCGCAATGTATTTCATTGCCTTGGCGACCGACTATGACGGAACGCTCGCACATGACGGAGTTGTCTCCAAGAAAACCCTCGCCGCACTGGAGCGGTTCAAGAAAAGTGGCCGCAAACTGCTTCTGGTCACCGGACGCGAGCTGCCGGACCTCAAGCGCGTGTTTCCCGACATCGGCATGTTCGACAAGGTCGTCGCCGAGAACGGCGCCCTGATCTACACGCCGGCGAGTGAGGAGGAGCGGGCGATCTCGCCATCGCCGGAGCCCAAATTCATCGCCATGCTGAAAAAACAGGGGGTAAAGCCACTTTCGTCGGGACGGTCGATCGTCGCTACCTGGGAGCCACATCAGGCGACTGTGCTCGAGGTCATCAAGAAGATGGGGCTCGAGCTCGAGATCATCTTCAACAAGGGCGCGGTGATGATCCTGCCGAGCGGCGTCAACAAAGCCACCGGGCTGGCGGCCGCACTCGAGGACCTTCACCTGTCGCCGCACAATGTGGTGGGTATCGGCGACGCCGAGAACGATCATGCCTTCCTGCAGGCCTGCGGCTGCAGCGTTGCGGTCGACAATGCCATTCCCGCGGTCAAAGGCACCGCAAACCTGGTCACGCGCGGCGCACGCGGCAAAGGCGTCGAGGAACTGATCGCCAAATTGATCGAACGCGACCACGGGATCGTGCCGAAACGTCATGACGGCGTTGTTCTGGGATCGTCCGGTGGCGACGACATCTATCTGTCGCCGACTGAAAGCGTGCTCATCGCCGGCAGTTCGGGCATCGGCAAATCCACCCTGGCCACCGCGCTGACGGAACGCTTTGTCGAGAGCCGATTTCAGTTTTGCGTCTTCGACCCTGAGGGTGACTATGACGGCCTCGAGGGCGCCGTTCGGCTCGGGGATGGGTCGAGCGCGCCGACAAAGGCGCAGGTGCTGGATCTGATGGCCAAGGCCGACAGCAATATCGTCGTCAATGGCCTGGCGCTTCGTGTCGATGAACGGCCTGACTTCTTTGCCGACCTGCTGCCTGGCCTCGGCAGTTTTCGCCGCCGCACCGCAAGACCGCATTGGCTGGTCATCGACGAAGCGCACCATCTTCTTCCGAAGCGGCGCGACGATACGCGCTCCGTGCTCTCGCTGGAACTGCCGGGCACGATCCTGATCACCGTCCATCCCGAGGCGATTTCGACCGACGCCCTGCGCCTGGTTACGGCCGTCATCGCCCTTGGCCCCAACGCGAAGGACGTGGTGAAGACCTTCTGCCACGAGACGGGCATCGAGCCGCCGAAAGACATTCCCACGCCCAAGGGCGACCGGGTTCTGTTCTGGCGGCCGCAAGCGCGCAAAAAACTCACGACGGTCAAGGTCATCGAACCTCGTCAGTCTCTCAAGCGCCACAGCCGCAAATATGCCGAGGGCCACCTCGATGAGACCGGCAGCTTCTATTTCCGCGGTCCCGACGACGCGATGAACCTCAGGGCCCATAATCTGATGATCTTTGCCCAGATGGCCGAAGGCATAGACGACAAGACCTGGGAGTTCCATCTGCGCGCGGGCGACTATTCGAAATGGTTCCGCCAGCAGATCAGGGACAAGGATCTCGCCCGCGAAACCACCGAGGCGGAAAAGGACAAGAAGCTTTCGGCGGAGGAGAGCCGCAAACGGGTTCTCGATGCCGTTCGGCGGCGCTACACCGCACCGGCGACGGCGCCTGAGGAATAGCAGCCCGGAGGCGGTCATGAACGACGTCGGGAACGGCCGGTTCGCCGACCGCGATTGGAACTTGGGCGGCGACTTGACGTTCAACCTCTATCGAGAAGGAGAAACGATCATGCCACGAGGCGAGAAATCCAAATACACCGACAAGCAGGAACGAAAAGCCGACCATATTGCCGAAGGTTATGAGAAGCGTGGCGTCTCCGACAAGGAAGCCGAGCGACGCGCATGGGCGACGGTCAACAAGGACGATGGTGGCGGCAAGAAGGAAGGCGGCTCCGGGCGTGGCAAGCACACGGGTCATCCGGCGGCGCACAAGGGCGGCAAGAGCGGCGGAAAGGCGTCCGCTTCCCGATCGGCCGCCAGCCGGTCCGAATCGGCAAGGAAGGCGGCGGCGACCCGCAAGAGGAACGCCGAACACCACGCCCACTGAACGGCCTCGAAGATCGGAACACCGGCATGAAATCGCGACTGGTCAACGAGGCCAACGGCCAACGGACATTTGTCGTGGTGCTCGACCCGGGTGAGGAAGCGTTCGCGGCACTGACCAGCTTCGCGGTCGAGCAGACGATCGGCAGCGCGTCCCTGACGGCGATCGGCGCGTTCCAACGGGCCACTGTCGGCTGGTTCGACCTGGAGGCGAAGCGCTATCGAAAAATCCCGGTAGACGAGCAATGCGAGGTCCTGAGCGCGATCGGTGATGTCGCGACGGGCGATGATGGCAAGCCAAGTCTTCATGTCCACGCGGTGCTTGGCTTGAGCGACGGCACGACCAGGGGCGGCCATCTGCTCGAAGGCACCGTTCGGCCGACATTGGAAGTCACCGTGGTGGAAACGCCGGGTCACCTGCGTCGCCGCAAGCGCGCCGAGTTCGGTGTGGCTTTGATCGATCTCGGCGGCTGAGGTGTCTTTGCGGGCGCTTCGCCGAGGGGCGCGACGCCCCGGAGAGCGATGGTTCAATGACGCACAGGTTCGCCCTTCCCCTGGACACGCCGCCCATGGAGGCCAAGGCCGCCGACGCCCTGCCGGAGGGGGAAGGCCTTTGGCAATACGAGCCCAAATGGGACGGGTTTCGCTGCCTCGCCTTCAAGGGCGACACGGATGTCGACTTGCGCGCCAAATCCGGCAAACCTCTTGGCCGTTACTTCCCGGAACTCGTCGCCATGCTGCAGCAGGTGGGGGCCCGCAACTTCGTCGTCGATGGCGAAATCGTCATCGAGCTCGATGGCCAGCTATCCTTCGACGCGCTGCAGATGCGGCTTCACCCGGCCGAAAGCCGCATCCGCAAGCTGAGCGCGCAAACGCCTGCCCGGCTGATCCTGTTCGACATGCCGGCCGCGCCGGGCGGGACGATCCTGCTTGGCGCGCCGTTGTCGCGACGCCGCCGGGCGGTCGAGGACTTCGTTCGCGATTGCGCCAAACCCGGCTTGCGGCTCTCGCCCAGCGCGACCGATCCGGCGGCCGCCAGGCGCTGGCTGGAAGGGGCCGGCCATGGTCCCACCGACGGCGTCGTCGCCAAATTGCTGGCCGATCCCTACCGGCCGGGCGAACGCGCGATGGTCAAGGTCAAACGGTTGCGCACGGCCGACTGCGTGGTTGGCGGATTCCGCTATCTGACCGGAAGCAGGGAGGTCGGCTCGCTGCTGCTCGGCCTTTATGATGAGAGCGGCAAACTCGACCATGTCGGCTTTACCTCGACCATCGGCAGGGATGACCGGGCCCGTGTCACCCGAGAGCTGGAAAAGCTGCGTGGCGGACCCGGCTTCACCGGCAAGGCGCCGGGCGGACCGAGCCGCTGGAGCACGCAGCGCAGCGGCGAATGGGAGCCCCTGCGGCCGGAACTGGTGGTCGAGGTCCGCTTCGATCATGTCACCGGCGACAGGTTCCGACATGGCACCAAACTGTTGCGCTGGCGTCCGGACAAGGCACCGCGCCAGTGCACCATGCGGCAAATCGAGTGACGCAGTTCGCGCCACGGGCGCGCCCGCTGGCCGGAGGCGCCCTCCAGGTCGCCTCTTTGCGAAATGGCTGGAACAACCGCCCCGATGGCAAGTTGTGCCCCAGCTACACCGCCGGTGGGCTTCACGATAATTGATAATTGGAGATGACAATCATGGCGACTGCGAAGAAAGCGGCACCGAAGGGCCTTGAAGCCCTGTTCCTCGACGGGCTGAAGGACATTTATTATGCCGAGAAGAAAATCCTGAAGGCGCTGCCGAAAATGGCGAAGGGCGCCGAATCCGAAGATGTTTCGGCGGCGTTCGAGAAACATCTGCAGGAGACCGAGAACCAGGTCGACCGCCTCGAACAGATTTTCGAGCTTCTCGACAAGCCGGCCCGAGGCAAGACCTGTCCGGCCATCGACGGCATCATCGAAGAGGGTTCGGAAGTCCTCCAGGAATATAAGGGCGACCCCGCGCTGGACGCTGGGCTGGTCGGAGCGGCGCAGGCCGTCGAACACTACGAGATCGCGCGCTATGGCACGCTCATCGCCTGGGCCGAACAACTCGGCAAGAGCGACGTGGTCAAACTCCTCAACGAGACCCTTGAGGAAGAGACGGCGACCGACAAGGCACTTTCCAGCCTTGGCGAGGGCGGCGTCAATGAACGTGCCCTGGAACAGGCCGCCTAACTGGCGAGCTATTGCCCCGGGCGCAAGGCGATCCGGGGCAACTCCCCGGATTTCGGAGAACGACGATGGACCCCAGCAAAACAAAGCAACCCGCAGTGCAGCCCGAAGACGCAGTGCAGGCCGAAGACGCGGCAGAAACCGAAGGTCCCGTGATCGAGCAGCAGGACTGGGACGCGCTCGCAGGCGCGAAAATCCTTCCCGACGACGCCGAGGTGGAGGACGAGGCTGAGGGCGACTTGCCCGAGGAAGATGACGACAATGCCTACCAGGAAAGCGACGAGGCATTGCCCGACGACGTCGAGGAGGCGGCCATCTCACGCGATCCTTCAAGGGAAGGCGGCCACGCCGACGACGAGTGACCAAACGACGTCCGCAATCGGGTCAGCCGGCCGCATGCAACGGGGGCTCTTCATTCTCATCAGGGTTGGGTAACGGCGCCTCATCGGGCAATCCGTCCGGCTCCGGTTCGCCGATCGGCTTGGGCTTCCAGTTGGGAGCGGGCATGGGCACGTCGCGGTTGGGGTCGGGTTCTCTCGGATCGGGCATCAAATCTGTCTCTCTTTCGGCGGCCTCTCTTTCGCCGGACCGGGCGGGTTGACCGCAGCACCTATCACCATGCAGAGCCCGTCCCGAGCGCTCGGGACGGGCTCGATGCCACAGGGGTTGGCTAGCGATTTTTGTGGCTTTGCTCGCCAGCTCTCACATGCTGTTCATGGGTCCCGCCGCGCATATTGCCGGAGCTGTCGCCTTGCTGGCGCTGGTTGCCACCGGCCGCCTGCTGCTGGCGGTTCTTGTCGTCCATGTTCTTGTGGCTCTGCTGGCCTGCTTTCACATGTTGCTCATGGCTACCACCTTTATTGGGCATTCTTCTTCTCCTTTGAGTTACCGAGGCGAACGGCCGCCTCGAGGGCCAAAGAAACTGGCGGCCCGGACGTTCCGTCACATAATATTTCGTGAACCGTGCCGCCGAAGCTTGAACGTGTCGAGGAAACTCGATCGGAGTTGAGTTCGAGAGCCCGTCAGCGAACCTGAAACCAACCGATCGCCAAGGCCAGGGAGCCGCGCTGAGGCTCGCAATTAGCCGCCACAATGCCGGTATCGCGTCTTTCCTCTCCACGGATCTGAATTGCGCGCTACCCAGGCACCAACGTCTTCAGCATCGAAGCGACGCGCATAATGATCGGGACTAGGACGATTATCAGGCTCAGCGGAAACAGACATGTGGCCAGCGGAAAAAGCATCTTGATAGGCAAGGCATTGGCCTTTTCCTCGGCGCGCAGGATTCGCATCTGGCGCATTTCCTTGCTGTAGACGCGAAGGCTCTTTGTTACGCTGGAGCCAAGTTCTTCCGATTGCCGGAACAGCACGGCAAGCGACCTGGCCTCGTCGATGCGCAGGCGGGTCGAAAGGTTCGTCAATGCATCGCGCAAGCGCCGGCCGCCGCGAACCTCAAGCATCATGATGGTAAGGTGCAGCCCGAAATCGGGCCGGGTCGACATGAACTCTCGTGCGACACGATCGGCCGCCGCTTCGACGCTCAGGCCGGCGTCGACGCAAACGATCAACATATCCATGAAATCGGGAAAGATCCTGCGATAGGCTCTCTCCTTGGCAACTCCCATGCGTTCGAGCACGACGCCGGCGATGAAAAAAACAAGGCCACCGCACAACATGGATATCGAGGTTGCGAGCGTTCTGGAAACGCTCACCATATAGTGTTCGAAAACCAGAAACGTGCCAAGCAACACCAGTAAGGAAACCACGGCACGCGCGGTCTGAAATATTGCACTCGCCTGCGGCGAAAAGAACCCGGCTCGCAAAAGCCGGTTCGGCAAGGAATTCGAATTCGTGTCCTTCCTGACCACATTGAAATAGTGTTTGACGAAGGCACCATAATTGTCATCGATTATTTCGGAGGCAGGACCGTAATAGGAACTGCCACCCGCCTCACCGTCGGTCACGACATCTGCCAGCCTGGACGCCACTTCGCGTTGGCTCGCAATCCTTCCAACGACGACCGTTGAAAAGAGCAGAACGCCAGCGAAAGTAGCTAGGAGGATCAGTGTTTCAGTCATCTATCGCACTCAAAATTCGAAATTCACAAGTTTATAAAGAATATAATTCCCTATTGCCATCACGGTGAAGGCGATCGATAAAATAACGTTGCTATATCCACTTTGCCATACAGGATCGAAATATGTCGGCACTAGTGTGCTGATCATAAGATAAAGGCCGAACGGGAATGCTGACATAATTATGGCTGTTATCCTGCCTTCAGAGGACAACGCCCTGACCTTCGCCCGAAGGATCGCTCGTTCGCGGACCACATTCGCCAGGTTCTCCAGGATCTCAACAAAGTTGCCGCCTGTTCCACGCTGGACGCTCATCGAGATCGCCAGAAGCTTCAGGTCCTCCGCTCCGACGCGCTCGATCATGTTCAGCATTGCATCGTTGAGATCGGTTCCGTAGGTGAGTTCGTCACTGAGCATGCCGAACTCCGTCCCAATGGGATCGGGCAACTCCCGTGAGACCAGGGAAATCGATATCGGCAATGGATGCCCGGCCGAAAGGCTCCGGGTCACCACGTCTAGGGTGCCGGGTAACTGGGCCGTGAATTTTCTTATCCGCGCTGCCCGCGCGCGCATCATGTAGACAAACGGCAAGGCGACCAAAAAGAAGACTATGAGGATGATCTTCGGAATTGCCGAAACGCCGAAGTAGCTCAGCAACAACCAGACGAGCACCGCAGCCACGGGCGCATAGATCGCCAACCTCAAAACGTTTATTTTCAGCCCGGATTGTGCGAACAGCCGCCGCAGCTGGACCACTGGCTTGATGCCGCCTCGATCATAGTCGAGCGCCCTTTCGCGAACCATCCCCTTGAAGACGCCAAGGCCGTCCTCGTTGCCTTGCAGAAGTTTGAGTCGGTAGTTCAGCGCGCTGCTTCGCCGGAAGTGGTTCGCGATGGTCCCCGTGACCCGTTCGAATATGATCAGGCCACCAATAAAAACCGCTGCGTAGACGAGCATGAGTTCCATTGCACACCTACACCAGGGAGCGAGTCGGATCGAAAATATCGCCCGGCAGTTGGAAGCCCAGTTCGGCGATGTGCTCGAGGAACCGCGGACGGATGCCGGTTGCCCGAAACTGTCCGTTCACTCTGTTCAAGTCGTCGACGCCAAGCTTCTGGAACTTCATGATCTCCTGCATCTGGACGACGTCGCCCTCCATGCCGGTGATTTCGGTAACTGAAACCAGACGCCGCGTGCCGTCGTGAAGACGCTCCACCTGGACGATCAGGGTGATTGCCGAAGCGATCTGGGACTTGATGCTCAGCTGCGACATCGGCATGCCCGCCATGCCGATCATTTGCTCAAGCCTGGAGACCGCATCCCGCGGCGTGTTGGCGTGAATCGTCGTCATCGATCCTTCGTGACCTGTGTTCATGGCCTGCAGCATGTCGAAGGCTTCCTCGCCGCGGACCTCGCCCACGATAATCCTGTCGGGCCGCATGCGAAGTGCGTTCTTCAGGAGTTCGCGCTGGCGGATTTCGCCGCGCCCGTCCAGCGTCGGTGGCCGCGTTTCGAGTCGACCGACATGGGGTTGCTGCAGCTGCAATTCGGCGGCGTCTTCGATCGTGATCAGGCGCTCGCGATTTGAAATCTGCGACGAAAGCGCGTTGAGCATGGTGGTCTTTCCGGAGCCGGTTCCTCCGGAGATGATCATCGACACCTTGCCCTTGACGGCCGCGGTCAGCAGAACCTGCATCGCCTTGGCCATCGAATGACTTTCGACAAGGCGGTCGAGCGTATACGGCCGACGTGAAAACTTGCGGATCGAGACGAGCGGACCGTCGATCGCGACCGGCCTGATGGCGGCGTTCACGCGGGATCCGTCGGGAAGTCGCGCGTCGACCAGCGGCGAAGACTCGTCCACACGTCGCCCGACGGCCGTGACGATCTTGTTGATCACGCGCATAAGGTGATCTTCGTCCTTGAACCGGATAGGCGTATCCTCGATCTGGCCATAGCGCTCGATATAGACGTGCTCGTGGCTGTTGATCAGGATGTCGGAAATAGTATCGTCCTTGAGCAACGGCTCTATCGGACCCAGCCCGAGCATTTCGTCGGTGATATCGCTGATCAGGCCGTCGAGTTCACGCGCATTGAGGGGGAAATTCCGCGCCCGGACGTATTCGCGCACCAGCGGCCGGATCTCCGCCGCGAGTTCGTCATTCTGCGCCGTCTCAAGCAGTCCGAGATTGATACGGTCCAGAAGATAGCGGTGCAGGTTCACCCGCTCCGAAACCATGTCGGGGCCAAGAGAACCTCCCTCCACCGGTTTCGGGTCCTCGGTCAGCGGCGGCACGGAAGGAGCGGCTTCGGTCTTCTCGATGAGCGCAAGGTCTGCGCCTGCGCCAGGTGCCTGTTCCGGCAGGCCCTCGGATCGTGACCTGTAAAATCTCCCAATGATCCCGTTGGCCATACCGCCCGCTCTTCCTATTCGACAATCACTTTTGCGCCAATGCGCACCTCGCCGTAGAGCTCCAGCACATCAGCGTTCGTCATGCGAAAACAGCCGGAAGAAACGAAGCCGCCGATCGAGGGCGCATCGTTGGTCCCGTGGATGCGGTAGAGAGTGTCGCGCTGCCCCTTGAACAGATAGATCGCGCGCGCGCCAAGCGGATTGTAGGGACCCGCCGGCATCATTTCCGGCAGCCGCGGGTCGCGCTGGCGCATCTCGGCCGGCGGTCGCCATTCTGGCCATTCGGCCTTGTCGCCGACGCGCACTGTGCCGGTCCATACGAACCCATCCTTGGCCACGCCGATCGAGTATCGGGCGACCTTGCCCGGCGCCACGACGAAGTCGAGCGTTCGCGCCGCGGTCGAGATCAGGATTGTTCCCGGCTTTTCCCTGGTCTCCGTCGCAATGACGTGCCTGGTGACCGGCCCAAGGCTCTTCGGCACCGGGTCGCTTCGTCGCTCCGTCGCGTCAGCTCTGCCAATACCGGCGACGGCCAATAACAAAAGACCGGCTCCGACGCCGCCGCGCGTGAGGCGGCCTATTCGGCCCAGACCGGTCATTTGACGGCCTCGGCAAGTTTTTCGATCTGGCGGACGAATTTCGAGCGGGGGTTGACTTCGGCCGGCAGCATGCCGCGATTGATTGCCTCGTTCATGGTGCCCCAGTCGTCCTCGACGACCATGGCGCTCGATTGCTTGAAGATGTTGTTGGCGTCCTTCTTGCCGATGCCGAAGCTGAAGAGACGCCTGCGATGCTTGTTGGCGATGACCTTGACGGCAATATCGTCGCTTCTGAGCTTCTTGATCCGGTTGTAGACTTCCTTGGCCTGCTGCAGGCCGGGGATGGTCAATTCGGTGACCAGATGGATGGAATTGACCGCGGCCAGCAGTTCATCCTTCCAGTTCGTCTCGTAATAGGGGATGTCGACCACGGTGTGATTGTTCTGGAGAGACACGACGTCCAGCATCCGCAGGACAAGCTCGCCGCCGGAGGGAGCCATGGAGACGCCGGGTTGCCGGAACGACAGCAGCGAAAAGCCGCGCTGGTGCTTTTTCTTGATAATGTCGATGAATTCCAGATCGACCCGCGATGGTTGGGCGATGATCGGCCGCAAATCATAGTCATTGGGCGTATTCAGGTAATGACCGCAGGCGCCGGTGGTAAAATCGAGATCGAACAGGGCAACGCTGACTTGCGTCTTCTTCGCCGTGCGGGCAAGCGCATCGGCCAGCGAGATGGCGACGGAGGTTCCGCCGGCTCCGCCCACCGCCGAGACGACCGCATGCACATGGTTGCCGCCTGAATGCGCCATCTGCACATTTCCGGTCACGGCTTCCAGGAAGCTCTTGCGGTCCAGCGGCTTTCTCACCCAGTCGCTGCCGTTGAGCTTCAGCAGCAGCCGCATGTGCTGGTCGGTCAGTGGATCGGAAACCACGATCAGCGGAAGCGCGGCGAACTTGCGCCGCAGTTCCTGTGCGGCGCTGCTTTCGAGAAGGGTGCCATCGCCGGCGTCGAGCACCAGCAAATCGTAGCTTGCCGGATCGACCGCCAGGCGCTTGTCGAGCAGCGCGCCGTGATCCTTCACCTCGGAGTCGTATTGCGAGAGCGCCGACAGCGAGCTCTGCATGAACTCGGACGCCGCCTGATCCGCCGAGGCGATCAGCACCTTTATTCTTCTCGAAAAGTTCATATGGCTTGTCATCCGAGAATGCCCGATGTTTCCACTGCCGTGGTCAGCTGCCCGAGTTCGTGTTCAGATCCTCGCTTGTGACGGTCACCGGCAAGGCTGGCACCGTAACATTATTGAGACCTAATAAAGCGCCAAGTAAAGGCAGATTGAAAGTGATGCCGAGAACTTCCATGCGTATGGTTAGCACGGCGCCTGCCGGCCTTCCGTAATAGCCAAGTCCCGACATCATGTAGGTGACGCGAACGTTGTTTATCCCGATGCGCGGGTTCAGTTGGCACATTGCGGGGCTTCCGGTGCCGATCGCTTGGCATGTTGTCGCCCCGGGGGCGCCATACACGATGCGGTTGAGTTCCGAGGTGCAGGCCGGTCTGCCGGTGCATGTCCATGGGCCAAGCGCGCCGACCGGTATGGCCACGCCGCCGTTCGTGCTGCCGGATGCCAGGGCTGTCACGGTGACGGGATCGAAACCGGTTACCATCGAACTCGAAACCGCCACCTTGCGCGCGCCGAATTGCAGCGCCTTGACGGTCTGGTTCCACTGGAACATCGCGTAGCCGAACTCGACGAAGGCGGCGAAGACCAGCAAGACCAAAGGAAATACGATCAGCCCTTCGGCGAGTGTTGCACCGGACTCCTCATGAGCGAAGGATCGGAACGGAGAGGCCTTCACCATCCGATATACCTCTCTTCATGATAGGCCCGGATGGTGAGGTTGGCGAGGCCAAGCCAGCCGAACAGCGGTGAATTGCTATAAGCAAGTGACGTGCTCGCGACTGTGACCGGTTTCCCCGCACGCGTAACCGTGGCGAATACGATCGCACTTCCGCTCGGCCCCCATCCCGGAACCCGCAGCGCTGTGGCGGCGGGGTCGGACGTTCCGTAATAGGCGATACGCCGGGCGACTGTGTCGCTGCATTGCGACACGTAGCCGGAAAGCGCATTGCTTGGCTGGCAGCGCGCAAGATAGCGCGCCGCGTCACGCAGCCCGGTCTCGACCTGCTCCTTCTCCCAGAACATGTTGCCGAATTCGAGGATGCCAACGGAAAACAGCGTGACGAACGGCACGATCAGCAACGCCTCGGCGAGGACCGCGCCGCGCTCGTCGCGGTGGAATCGTTCGAGAGTCCGCTTCAGCCGCGTGATCATCGGACCAATTGCGCCTCCTCGCGCAGGAACGTTTCCCAGGCTTCCGCTGCCGTGCAAGCCAATGACGCCGACAATTTCAGCCGTCTCATCGGCCTTGTCACGAACATGCTGACGAATGCTTTCCGGTTGGTGGTCCAGTTCGACGCCGCCATGGTCATCATCGAACCAGATAGGATTCTTCACGCATGAACTGGTCCAGGGAGCCGTTGCCTTGGCCTCCGGTGACATCGACGATTTCGAACGTGATCGGCTTCACGGAGCCGGTGGAGGATTCAACATCGCTCTTGTCCGTTTTCTCGACGGGGTTCGTTAGAAAAACGCTAGCGAAGCTGTCTGGCTTCAGGGTCGTCTTGCCATTGATGGTGGAGTGTTTTGTGCTGTCTTGGAAGTCGTGGCAGTTGACGATCGCAGCGAAGATCACTCGCCTGTCCGGCAACTTGGTGACACTGGACGGGTCGTGACAGGCGACAGCCCCCGTTTCCTTGTTTTTACCGATTCCCGTCTCGTTGATCAAATTGTTGTCGATCTCGTATTTGTAGACATCATAGCGGGAGGGAGGGAAAGAGGTGCCCAAGGGGTTCGTTGCGCTCGGAATCGCCGGCATTGTCGACTGCGGATGGTTCGTCTTCCAATATAGGTCTCGGCTCTGGCTCCACGTGCTGTCGGTCATTCCGGTGCTCGAGTCGTAGTTGTTCCCCAGCGGGAAACCCATCGCGTTCGCGACAACGTCATCGGATGCAAACTTTGAACAATTACTGGATTTCGAGGCCCCCTTGCGGACGTTTATAGAGGGGCGCCACAGCGGGTCGTTTTTGTACTGAGGCTTGTTGATGCTGTTGGCATACACATCGAACCGAACATTAATGCCGGCGTAGACCGGGCCAAAATTCACGCCGGTTTTTGTCACGACTGACCGTTTGCTGTAACAGGCACCGGCTGCACCCTTTCCAAAGGACTCCCTCAGATCCATGTCGGTGTCCAATAGCCCGAAATTTCCGGCGCCAGGTGTCGCTCCCGCCTGAAGTGACAGTATCTGCCGGCCATAGGTCAGGCCTTGTTTGAACGCATCCGGCAGAGAAAGCCCCTGAGCTTCGAAAGGATTGCAGATGAACATCGGCGTTATGTCACAGGCCGAGGCGTCATAAACGGCTACCGCTTCAGCCTGGAAATTCACCGTGGATCTCGTCAAGCCGACAGGTATCGGAAAGAGCGAGGTCATGGCGCGCGGCGTGGATCTCACAAGCAGATAGACTGCCTGCGTTCCATTCGTCGTCTGGTGCGCGGTTATCCAGGCGCTGTCGATCCGAGTGTCGTCGCTGACCGGAATGGTATCGAGGTAGATCGCGCTAACCTGCGTGTTGTCGATAATCGCCGCACCGCTGTTTCCCCCGCGCGCCTGGTTCTTCACCAGAGCGGCGAGCGCGGCGTTGGCCCTCGTGATCGAATCCGTCCTGCCATCGAGTTCGCGAGCGCCGGCAAGCGCCAGCCCGTCGACGGCATTCTGCAGATCGGTATGGAGATTATTGCCGCGCGACACATCGATGACCAGCAGGCTGAAGCCCAGAAGCATCGGCATGGCAATCAGTGTCAATGCCGTGACATAGCCACGGTCGTCGAACAGCACATCGAGTATCTTCCGTCTCATACCAGACCCCAGTGTCGGCTTTCGCCGCACCCAGCTTCGCAAACCCCGGAGCCGCCGCCTGCTCCCTGTCCTGTCCTCGTTTGTTCGTCCTCAGTTCGTGGCCGCGGCCTCGGTCGTGGCTACCGCCGGCACCGGCACGACCACCGCGGTTGGCGCATAGCGCTGCTGCGCCCTTGCAACCACGCGTCCGTCGCCGCCGATCCTGGTGTTCCACGCGCCCGGCGGGAACGGGTTAATCGTCTGAATGCCGATATTGGCCTGCGGGGCGTCGCCAAGGCCGAGCGTCACCGAATCCCTGTGCGCCATGTAATCGGCGCAACCGCTCATCAGCAGGCATGCGCCGAGCACGGCAGCGGCCGTCCTATTTCTTGCCGACGGCATACGCGCCTCCGAAATCGAGATCGATGATGTGACCGTAGGGCCCGATGACGCCCTTTCCATCCTTGAAGCCCCGCATCATGTCCTTGTCGACTTCCAGCATGCCGAGCATGAACATATCCACGTCGTTGCCCGGCCGCGTCTGGTCCAGCGGCGAATGCAGCTTCTCGTCGGGCGAGGCCGGCCGCACGATGCGCGGCGTGACCACGATCACCAGGTCGCTCTCCCGTTTCTGGAACGAGGTGGAGCGAAACAGCGTCCCAAGCACGGGGACCTGGCCAAGCCAGGGCATTTGCTGGACGTCGCCGGCGTTGACCGTCTGCAACAAGCCGGCCATGGCGAAGCTCTGCCCGTCACGCAGCTCGATCGTGGCGTAGGCCTTGCGCGAAATGAAGCCGGGATTGCCGTTGACGGTAACCGACCGGTCGATTTCGCTGACTTCCGGCTCGATCACGAGATTGACGAGCCCATTGTCGAGGACGATCGGTGTGAAGGAGAGTTTCACGCCATAGGGTCGGTAGCTGATTTCGGTCGCGAGCTGTCCGCCGGTGGTCACCGCGCGCGTAATTGGCACCTCTCCGCCGGCATGGAAGCTGGCCGTGGTTCCGCTCATCGTCACAAGATTCGGCTGCGCCAGCCGGCGGACGAGACCCTTTGCCTCCAGGGCGTTGATGACGACATCGATGCGCCAGCCGGAAACTTCCAGCACCTTGGCGATCATCTCCCCGAACGGGGTGCCGTTCTGCGTGGCGACGGCGCCGACTTCTGTCTGGAGTTGATGCGTGTCATCGTTGACGCCAATGTGAAGCCGGGGAGCCGCGGTAAAGAGACCGCCGCTCGCACTTACACCATTGAACCCGATCCCGAGATCCCGCCCCGCGCTGCGCGATGCCTCGATGATGCGCACCTCCAGCATCACCTGCTGGGCGTCGGAAACGCGAACCTGGTTCAACACGGGTTGGCTCGAATATTGCTGCGCGATCTCGAGCACCCGCGCAAGATCGACGCCGTCCTTGACCACGCCGGTAAGCCGAATGCGGTCGTTGACGTTGGTGACGGTCAGCTTCGAACTCGGCACCGCCGAGCGGATCGCCGTCTGGATTTCATCGAAATCGAGCATGATGCGCACGTCGATGACGCCGAGAAGATTTTTCGCGTCGTCATAGATCGAGATGTTGGTGGCACCCGATCCCTTTCCCTGGATATAGAGCGAGCGTTCCGTCAGCGGCACGACGTCGGCTACCGCCGGATTGCCAACCACGAGATCGGCGAAACGGCGGCTGGTGGTGATCGTCATCGTGCTGCCGGGCGCGACCTTCACATAGGCGACGGTTCCCCCGCCGATCGTGATGTTCTTCTGCTGGGCGTGCACCGGCGCGACGAGGCCCGCGAGAAGAGAGGTGGCCAAAAAGACAATTGCGCCGAGAACACGCGTCAGCCTCGAGATCCCCGCTCCTGTGCCTTCAAGTTGGCGATTGCCCATGCTTCGTTACCCCGTCCTCGGCCGCTCTCGAATGGCTTCTTGTCAGTTTAGCGGCGGGACCCGATATTCTTCCCGCTTGGTATTGCGCGAAACGCCAATTACCACGAAGTCCGGTTTCGGCGCCGCAACCAAAACCGGTTTCTCCACAATAACAGGTTTTTGCTTAAGCTTGTCTTCCATCGCGCCGACGCGCGTGCCAAGCGTGTCGCCCACCTTTCTTACGAGCTTCTCCAGATCGGTAAGTCTATTTTGGTCAGCGCCATCATTCTTCAGCGTCTGCGCCATCGGTCCGCCGCCGAGATCGGCAAGCGTCACCGGCTGCGTCTGTTCCACGCCAGAGGAAGCAACATTGCGCAGCGCCAGCGACAGCGTGCCGACATTGGCGGCGAGCGTCAGCTTTTGCGCCTCGGTGGTCGTGACTTCGAAAGTCACGGTCTTGACGACGGAGGGCTTGTCGGTGCGGTCGTCCGCTGTCTGGTCGGCGGCGAGAACCTTGACCCCCTGAAGCAGCACGTCGACAAAGGTCTGGTCGCTTTTGGCCTCTTCATGGACCACCCGCGTCAGCAGGATGTCGACGCGGTCGCCAGGCAGGACGAAACCGGCGACGCCAAGCACGTCATTGACGCGGATCGACACCGCCTTCATGCCTTCGGTGAGTGCCGCCGACAATGTCGCGCGCTGACCGGCGCCGGTGATCTTGGAGGCGAGCACCGGCTCGTCCTTTTCCATCGCCGACATGACGTAGCGAAGCGTGCCGTCCGTGCCGAGCAGATCCTCCGGCTTGCGGAAGGCGCCGGCCGGCAGTTCTCCGGTCGGCCATGCGAGAGCCCTGACATCCTCGGGCTTGACCTGCTCGCCGAAGCGCAGCGCGCGCGTGGCGACAACGATCGTCTCCCCGGCCGCAGGTTCGGCCAGGCCGGCCTGCTGCGCGAGAATGTCGCGCTGGGTGGCGAGATAGGATCGGACGCCGAAGACCGCCAGCAACGCCAGCGCGACCGAGACAAGCAGACTTATGATGGTGGAGCTTTTCATCTAACGGCCCCCGCCGTAACTTTTTCGCCCAGACGAAAGAATCAATCAATCAAGATAATAACTAGATAACAAGCGGCCGACAAAGCCGCTTATTGTCTATGCAGCATTTGTGCCGCGATCAAAAGGCGGCAGGCAAGCCGCCTTTTGACGCCATCGATGTTAGGACGGGGCGGAGAGATTCGTGCTGAACCATGAACCCCAGCTCGTCCACGCGCTAGCCAGGTTGACACCGACCGCCAGCACTGCGGCGATGACGCCTCCAACAAGCAGGCCGAGGAGAACGAGGTATTCCGAAAGCGCGATGCCGTCCTCTTCGCGGGCGAAGGCACGGAACATGCTGATCAATTTGGTCATGATGATACTCCTAAACATGACGTTTCCATTTACCAGTCCGCGAGAGGAGCCCCCAGCGCCAGACAGGGGTTATTAATATCTCGTTAATAAGCGTTTCGTCAATTAGCTAACACTGATGGTACCTTTCTGACTTGGTTTATGGTAAATTAACAACAATCCCATGCAGCTGCTCTTCCTTGGCGACGAAGTAGCTCCAAAGGAGTAGGTCCAGAGGAGGTGCGCGTCGAAACACGACAACGACCATCCGTTGGCGGCCGCGACGCTGCCCCAGGCTGCGTTCAGCCTCAGGTATCCGACTGCTTAGCCCGCCGTTTCCTGGCCCCGATCAAGTTGCCGATGGCTGCGATCGTGGCGGATGCGCCCGCGGCTTTCGCCGGGCATAATCATACCGCATGATTCGACCGGTCAGGCGTCCGGCAACATGCCAAGATGTGGGGGCAGGCGGGATGGAATTCCTCGGGGTGTTGGCTATCGTAGCAGCGGCGGGATTGATCCTCATTGCCGCATGGCAGGACTTCCAAGCTTGGAAAATACGCAACTGGACGGTTCTGGCGCTTGTTGCGGACTATGCGCTTCTGGCTTTGATCCGCTGGGCGAACCCGGCTGGGGCCGGCATTCTTGCGGGGATCGATAGCGCTTCACCGCTCCAGGGCGACCTTGCCGCCGCCCTGTTGCTGCTGACGATCGGCTTCGTGCTGTGGGCCTTGCGGATGCTGGGGGCCGGCGACGCGAAGCTGTTCTTCCCGATCGGCCTGTTCGTCGGGCTGAACCATCTGTTCTCGTTCGCCGTCGGGCTTGCGGCCGGAGGGGTTGTCGTCAGCCTCGCCTTGCAGTTTCCCGTGCCGCTGCAATATCAGGCATGGCCGGCGCTGTCCCGCATCGAAGAGATCCGAAAATCACGCAAGGTGCCTTATGGCGTCATCATGGCCGCCGCAGCGCTGATTGCGATGTACCTGCGTTATTTCGCGGCTTGACAGCCTTGCGATGCAGCTTTTGTCGAGTTGCTTCGGATTACCTTCAAGAGCTACATAACGCTGGCGTGCGAACATGTGGGACAGTCCGTCGCGACCGTTGATGATCGCGCGTGGGCCCTTGAAGTCCAAATGCTGGAGGTCAATGAAGTTCGTCCAGATCGCGGCCGGTGAACCAGCCTTCCTTCATGCCGGTGACGGCAAGCTTGGCGGCTACGGCAGGATCGAGAGCAAGGGCCGGATTCTGATGGATTGGCTGGCCCGTCTCTCGCTCGGCGCGCTCGTAGTTCTTCTCCCGTGTGAGTTGGACGAAGCCGCGCCCATGCCATGGGTAATAGCGGAGGTTCTTCTTGCGCCACGCTTCGGACAGCCGGTAGGCCTCGACCACCGGACAGATGGTGTGCGCAGTCTCCCAGAAGCTGGTGGGCAGCACATAGGCGCGAACTGGTTGCGCAGCAGGCCCCTGCCGCTTGCATTCATCGATAAGCATGCGGGTGCAGCCCAGGGACAGGTCCACGGCAGTTCCTTTCCGCCCTTGCGGGCAGGTTGAGAATGTGGGGGAGAAATGCTTATATTGGTCGCGTGGGGCGCAATATTTTCATTGTTTTGGCGGTGACGGTCGGCTTCGCGCTGGCCGATTTACTTTGGCTGCCGTTCTCCACGGTCAGCCTTGACCCGCGAAACTTTATCGAACTCGCGAAAACTGCGATTGTCTTAGCCGGCTCCTACGGCATCGGACGCTTCGTAGTTTTCCGCCTGCGAGGCGTTGACAGCCAGGCGGCGCGGATCATGCGGAGGCTCGCGGTGAGCCTGAAGGCAATCGCCGTCGCGGGCGCTCTGTTCATTCCTCTCGGCTTCACCAGCGCCGTTTTTATGTACCTGGCTTCGGCGACAACGAGGCCCCTGATGGATGCGACCTTTGCCGATCTTGACGCCGCCATGGGCTTCGATTGGATGGCATTTTTGGCGCTGACCGACGGAGTGCCCGCCGTCGCTATGACGCTCATCTTTGCCTATCACAGCCTGACGCCGCAAGTGGTACTGCTGTTCGCCGGCCACAGCCTTGCGAGAAAGGCAGACCAGCTATTCGAACTCGTGGCTTTGCTTGCCGTCTCTTCTGCCTTCACCGGCCCGCTTATGGCCTTGATGCCGGCCGCCGGTGCTTATGCATATTTCCGCCCGGCCCCGGACAAGTACGCCAGTTTCACTAGCGATGCCGGAATGTGGCATTACGCCGAACTTCTGCGGCTTCGTTCAGGTGAGGAATTCCACCTCATCGTGGCGCAATCACAAGGTCTCGTGACTTTCCCGTCCTATCACACCGTGCTGGCCATTCTGGTCGTATATTCATTGCGCGAGTTCCGCTGGCTGGCGATCCCTCTTGCCTTGCTCAACGCCACAATGATCGTAGCCACACTGCCTGAGGGCGGCCACCATTTGATCGATGTCATCGTTGGCGTTTTGATAGCTACGGCAACGATCGCAATCGTACGAGGCTTCCAATCTCTTAGAACCGCATCGCCAGCTACTGCCAGCAGTGAAGATGCCCCTTCACCTGCTCGCATGCGTTGATCAGGGGCGAAGGGCCGAACGGCCCCCACTCATTGGCCCAGGTGGCCGTAGCGATGGCGCCGACCACCGCGAGGGCCGCACCGGCCACCACCGCGGAATGCCTGGTCCGCCTCTCGACCTTCTGCTTGGCGGTCGACCGCGCAATCACGTCGCGTATGACGGACAGATGGCTGGCGGCGCAGGTCAGCGCGACGACCGCAAAAAGGCCGACACCAATAGCGGGAAAGCTGCTGAAATCCAGCGTCCAGTCTGTCAGCGATGCCGGGCCGATGCCGATCTCGGCGTTGCCTGCGGAAAAGACCCCTGCCCGGCCCATCGACAGGAACAGCATCAGGAAGGCAAGATGGGCATGGACAAATCGCGCCCTGCCGGTTGGACGGGAATAGAAGGCAATGACGACGCCGGCAAGTGCGGCGGTGGCGAAGACGACGAAGGCAGCGGCATCGCCGGAGCCCGGCAGCCCGGCAACCAGATAGACAGGCTCGCGGACCAGCGGGGCGAGAGCCAGAAAACCCTGCCAGGCGGCCGGATCGGCGGGTGACGCGCCAAGCCGGTAGGCGGCCGCGACGAACGCCGCGCCAAGCCCGAAGGTCAGCGCGGGCCCAAGGTAGATCAACCTGGCGGCATATTTCAGCATCGGTCGTCCCCGCAACATCTTGCAGGGACGATGAACTTCTTCCGTTAAGAATTGGTTCCGCGCAAACCTACTTGCGGACCTTGCTGTAGGTTACTTTTCCGTCGGGCGACACGATCCGCTCGAACTGGACCGGGTTCGCCGGACGGACAGGTTCCGGACGCACTTCCTTCGGCTGTTGCGGCGGAGCGCTCAGAACGATTTCATTTGACGGCTCAGCGACGATACCCGCAGGGTCGCCGGCTTCTCCGAGCGCCTGCAAACGCCCGGCCATATCCCGGTTTTCGCCGGTGAGCTTCGCCACCTGCTCCTCGAGCCGCGCGGTCTGGTCGAGCAGCGCTGAGATCCGCTTGTTCAGTTCCTCGAACTGGCTTTGGACACCTTGGTTGACCGTGTCCAACTGCCTGGAAAGCCGCGTCTCGAATTGGCCAAGGCCGGAAAGCCGATCCTCGAGCGTGGCAACTTCGCGGATCGACTGGAAGAGAAAGATCAGCATGACGACCATGCCGATGGCGAAAGCAAGCGAGATGATGTTCAACGTGATGGCTATGCCACCGGCCACTCCGGCCTTCTGCATCAAGGGCTCCGGCGCCGCCGCCGGCGGCCCCGAGTTCTCAGGATACACCACGGATCCCGGTTGGTTGTCGACGAAGCTAAGCATGGCCGCCTCGCCGGACTGGTTCTTTCAAGGGAGGAGGCCGAGCCGTCCGGTCCATGTCAGTGCAGCCGTCCTTCGGAACCCGCCGCGAAGACATGGCGTCACGTCCGCTTCGCCAACGACGTGCTGTTGGCCAGTAGCTGGAGGTTGTTTGCGGTCGTCTCGTTCGACGGGTCGAGCTCGTAGGCTTTCAGGAAATTGCGACGGGCCTGCCGGAGATTTCCACGCAGAAGATAGGAGTAGCCGACATTGTTGTAGTATTCCGGCCGCCCCCCGATCATCGATGCAAGCTGGCGATAGGCTAGGTCGGACGTGTCGAAACGGCCGATCTCGTCGGCCGAGGCGGCAAGGCCGAGCCAAGCCTGCGGGTCCTTGGGAAACAACTCGACCGAACGCTTGAAGAGCGCGTAGGACATTCCGTAGTTCTTTTCCTTGAACTGGGTTTTGCCCAGTGCGATCAGCTCGTCGGTCTTGTAGAACGACACGTCGGGCAGATCCTTCACGGAGGCGGCGCTGTCGCCATAGGATGACATATCTCCGGTCTGGCAACTGGCCAGAAACAAAACGGCGACGGCAACTGCCGCCAAACTCCCCAGTCCCCTGAACACGCTTCTGGACCTTTCCCCGTCCCCAACACCCAATCTTACCGTCCCAAGACTCATCCTACCAAAACTTGCTATAGGCCGGATAAGGAAAATCCAACAGCGCCATACAGTTTATTAGATACTTCTGAACAAGATGTTGCAAAAATGCCCCGCTTCCCGACCGGACTACGACATGCTGGCTGAGAACCTGTTCATGTGCGCCACTGCTGAAGTTGACCGGGCGGTGCTTTCGCGCCGCCGGCATTGTTTGGGTGAAGCACTAGGCCTTGACGATTTGTTCCAGCGAAGGATAGCCGTGTGGTCTGGACTGCTGCTGGTGGCATTCATGATCCTCGCCTTTCCGCCCCAGGCGCTCGCGTTCAAGCCCGGCGGCTGTCTTAGGGTGGTTGGCGTCGATCGTTGGGACTTCCTTTATATACGGGAGCAACCGGACCACCGTTCCGCGAAGGTAGGAGCGATCGACCCGGAAAGCATCTCTCCGATTGTGATCACCGGCGCCTGCACCCCGCCCGGCGCGCCGCCAAGACGGCTTTGGTGCCCGATCAAATACTATGTCACCAAAGAGGCAATCCGCAGCGGGTTCGTAAAGGCCTTCTATACGAAGGAAGTGCCCTGTCCTCCGAGCCTTGACTTCTATCGGGAGTGACTTGAGCGCGGCCGGATCAGGCCGAGGCATGCAGCCGCTTCGTCTCAAAGCGATCCCCGTCCCGAATGATCGCGCGATTGACACATGCGCTCATGAGGCCGGTGCCAAGCTTCCACTCGCATTGAGCAGGAAGCCGGCCAATGAAAACGCCGGCCGCCACGATCAGGAGGCTGACAAAGACCACCAGAATTCGCACAGATTGCCGAAGCATAAGCTACAGCGCCCCAAGGTTCGATCCACCCAAGTTAGGGAGCTTCGGCTAATTCGACGTTAAGAGCAGCGTTAACGCTTTCTTAAGAACGAAGTTGCGGGCGCGGTTAAGAAATGCTTCATTCTCCGCTGGGCAGGGAGGGTGGCTCATGAAAATCTGGTCGTTCGACTTCGCGGGGCGCCTGATCCTCATGCTGGTTTTTGCATTTTTCGTGCTTAACGGGATTGGGCGTCTCGTCGCACTCGTTGGCGACGCGCAAATGTCTCCAGACGACTTCATGCTCCAATTCGTCTCGCGGGCGTCTTCGCTCGTCTTCTCCACGCTGATGGTCACTTTTACCATCATCCGGCTCCCGCCGAAGGATATCAGCCTTGGCTGGGCGCCGCGCATCGCGGCTGTCTGCGGAACCTTTATGCTCACGACTATCGCCATCATGGTTCGCCCAACACCGGCAGAGGGTATGCAAACCATCGCGGCATTGCTGGTTTTCGCGGGCATGACGGGCTCTGCTTATTGCCTTCTCTGGCTCGGCCGATCGTTTTCGATCGATGCGCAGGCACGCCGATTGGTAACGCGCGGTCCTTATGCCATTGTCCGTCATCCACTTTATCTCGCGGAATCGCTCTTCATGGTCGGAGCCGTCGCGGCCAATCCGTCACCCCTGGTCATCACGTCGGTCGCGATGAATTTCGCGATTCAATACTGGCGGATCTTGAACGAAGAACGCGTCTTGTCCTTGGCCTTTCCAGAATATGTCTCGTACTCGCGAAAGGTGCCGATGCTCGTTCCTTTTTCGCGAAGGTTGACGCTAGCCGCGCATTGATGGCCAGCAGTCGCGGGTCGGTTCCGGTAGGGGAGCGACCCCACATTCATCGCTGATCCGGTGCCGCTTGGCATTGCGCTGGGACTGTTCATTGAAAAGCAAACGGGCTTTTTGTGGCGCGCTTTTAAGGGCAGCACGTGTCGTCATCGGCATTGGCCAACGAGAACTGGCGAAGCTCACCGGAATGGCCGGCGTACGATCCTGCGCATCGAGCGCAATGACGAAACGGTCGCGGTGGAAACCCGCCGCAGCATCGTGCGGCCGCCGTACCGACGCGGGTCGAATCTATCCGGCCACGACGGCGTCGTGAAGCCAGTCGCCGGCGATTGTCCCGCGCAGTCCCAAATCACGTACGCTATCCATGTGGTTGCGATCCTTGAGCACGCCCTTCGACACATCTAGGCCCTGCCCCGTCAGGCGGTCAGCAAACAAGCTGGCCTGCTGGTGAAAAGGTTCCGTCTCCCGCTCGCCGACCAACACCGTGACTTTCGTCCGGGGAGAGTGGGATTTGCTCAGCGGCGAAAATGCCTCAACTTCCGTGTCGGTGAGACCTATCAAAGGCTCGAGGAAGGAATGCTGAAGGGGCTTCAAATCGTAAAGCCCGCCGAGCAGGAGTGCCGCCGAAGGGGCCGAACCCTCGTTGAACAAAAAGGTCGCCAGATGCGCCCCGGCGGAATGGCCGCTGACGCTTAGCCGGCTGGGATCGCCGCCATGGCCGGCAATATTATCCAGCACCCATTGCCTCGCGCGCCGGACCTGGTCGACGATTGCCGCCATCCTGACGGCAGGCATCAGCGCATAGTCGATCACGACCGCGATTGCCCCCGCGCTCGTCACCGTTTCGGCAATGTAGGAATAGTCGTTTCTGGTGAACATGCGCCAGTAGCCGCCATGGATGAAGATGTGCACAGGAAGGTCCTTACGCGGCCCCTCCGGAAAGAACAGGTCGAGGCGCTCGGCCTCGTGCGGGCCATAGGCGACATCCGCCAGCATGGGCAGCGCTGCCCGCGTCGCGGCGCTGCGGGCGACGATATCGGCCACGATGTCATCGAAATCGGCAACGTGGTCGCGGGTGCGAAAAGGATCCTTCGACATGGTGTCCGCTCAGAAGGTTACAGCGATGTATTTGGCCTCCATGAACTCGGCGATGCCGTGATGCTGGCCCCCTTCCCGCCCGAGGCCGCTCTGCTTTACCCCGCCGAAGGGCGCGGCGGGATCCGACATCAAGCCGCGGTTGAGGCCGATCATGCCGGCCTCGATCTCCGAGGCCACCCGCATACCGCGGGCCACATCGCGCGTGTAGAGATAGGCGGCGAGGCCGTATTCGGTGTTGTTGGCGTGGAGGATGGCTTGCGCCTCGCTTTCGAAGCGGGTGATGGGCGCCACCGGGCCGAAGATCTCCTCATGCGCCATATTGGCGTCCGGCGAGACTTCGGACAGGACGGTCGGAGGATAGAAAAAGCCATCTCCTTCAAGCACCGAGCCGCCGCACAACACTTTGGCACCCCGATTGACCGCATCCTTGACCAGCCGGTCGATCTTGTCGACCGCCTTCCTGGTGATCATGGGTCCACATTCCGTCTCTGCCCTGGTGCCGGCGCCGATCTTGAGCGCGGCCATGCGCCGGGACAGGCCATCGGCGAACGCATCGTGGATGCCCGACTGGACGTAAATGCGGTTGGCGGCGGTACAGGCTTCGCCGGCATTGCGCATTTTGGCGATCATGGCGCCATCGAGGGCCGCATCGAGATCGGCATCGTCGAAGACGATGAAGGGCGCGTTGCCGCCAAGCTCCATGGAACAGGAGATCACATGCTTGGCGGCCTCGGCAAGCAAGGCCCGGCCGATCCCGGTCGAGCCGGTGAAGGAGAGCTTCCTGACGCGCGGATCGGCCAGCATGGCCGACGTCAGGGGGCCGGGTGTCGACGTCGTCAGCACGTTCACGACGCCGTCCGGGACGCCGGCTTCGCTGTAGAGCGCGGCGAGTGCATAGGCGGTCAGCGGCGTCTCGCTGGCCGGCTTCAGAATGACCGTGCAGCCTGCCGCGAGGGCCGGTGCGATCTTGCGTGTCGCCATCGCGGCGGGGAAATTCCACGGCGTGATGAGGACGCAGATGCCGATCGGCTGATAGTCGACCACGATCCGGTTGGTTCCGGATGGAGCGATGCCGAACTCGCCGGTAATGCGAACCGCCTCCTCGGCGTTCCAGCGGAAGAATTCGGCTGCATAGGCGACCTCGCCGCGCGCGTCGCGCAGGGCCTTGCCGTTCTCCAGCGAGATCAGCATGGCAAGCGTCTCCGACCGCTCGACCATCAGCTCGAAACAGCGCCTGAGAATTTCCGAGCGCTTGCGCGGCGCTGTCTCGCGCCACCCCTTGGCGGCCTTGGCCGCTGCCCCGACCGCGGCGGCGGCATCCTCCAGGGTCGCATCGGGGACCGCCGCGATCACCGCGCCGGAGGATGGATCGGTGACCTCAATGAGCCCGCCGTCGGACGACGGCAGCCATTGTCCGCCAATGTAGAGCCGGTGCGGGAAACCCCGCACATCGTAGAGGTCCTGGTCGAGCTGGAAGGCATTGTGGGGAAGGTTCATCGTCTTGGTCCTGACATTCACATGGCGCAAGCGGTGAGATCGCCGTCATAGGCCGCCTGGACAAGGCGGCGCATGGCGGCGAGGTCGAACGGGCGCGGGTTGTTCTTGATCAGGCGATCGATGCCGAGCGCCTGCTCGGCGGTCCAGTCGAGCTTGTCGGCCGGAAGCCCCAGACCGGCCAGCGTCGGAGTGATGCCGACCGCCGCGAACAAGCGCCTAATCTCCTCGATGGTCGCGCCGGCCATTTCGTCGATGCCACGACCGTTCGGCTCGAGGCCAAGAGCAATCCCTATCTCGGCGATCTCAGCCGCGGCCACACGCCTGTTGTAGCTCATGACATAAGGCATCATCGTCGCCACCCCTAGCCCATGCGGCGTTTGTGTGAGCGCGCCGGCCGGGTATTGCACCGCGTGCGCCGCCGCGGTGCCGGCGGTGCCGAACGCGCAACCCGCCGCCAGCGCGCCCATCATCACGTCAGAGCGCGCCTCTGCGTCGCCGCCGTCAGTAAACGCCTTCTCCAGGCTGCGGCCGAGCAGTTTGACGGCCAGCAGCGCGAAATGGTCGGTCAGCGGCGTCTTGCCGATGAAGACGTGGCGCTGCGGCAGGCTGAAGTCACCGTCCCGGCGCATGGCCGTGAAGGCCTCGATCGCATGCGTGAGGGCGTCTGCACCGGCGATCGCCGTCAAGCCCGGCGGACAAGTCATTGTCAGTTCGGGGTCGCAGATGGCAACGGCGGCAATGAGGTGAGGGCTCGATATGCCGACTTTGAGCGTGCGGTCCGGATCGGATATCACCGCGACGGGTGTCACCTCCGACCCTGTGCCCGCCGTGGTCGGCACGGCGATGAGCGGCAGCGTCGGCCCCGGAACCTTGAACTCGCCGTAGTAGTCCTGCAGCTCGCCGCCGTGGCTGATCAGCAAGGCTGCGCATTTGGCGAAATCGAGACAGCTGCCGCCGCCGATGCCGATCACCATATCGGGCCCAAAGCCCCGCGCTTGCTCGACGCACACCGCCACGGAGTCGCGCGGCACATCCGGCAGGACATCGTCATGGACCAGCACTTCGATCGACGCTGCCTGCAAGGATGCCATGATTTCGGCGAACACGGCCGTACCGGCGAAACGCTCGTCGGTGCAGACCAGGGCGCGTCGGCCGTAGCGAGCGGCCACGACTGGCAGTGCATGGCGTTGCCGCTTCCCGAATAGAATTTCGCGTGGGAGCCGGAGGGCTGTGAGAAGGCTCATGACAGGCTGCATCCTTGAGGAGTGTCGGAGAACTCGCATTGCAAAATCCGCACCGAAGATCCTGAACTGAACGGCACCGATAAGATCGTATAGGATATAGTATTGCATCGGTCAAACCCTCGTGTTAGCAGTCTCCCCTGTCGAGAGGCGAAAGAATGCAACCTGTCATTTTGAGCAATAATGGTGAAGCACCCACGGGAGCGGGTCGCATCCAGCGCGCGAGCAGCCTGGCCGAGGACGTCTACGAGGCCATTTTCGCGCAGCTGATGTCGCTGAAGATCGCGCCCGGTTCGCGCATCACCGTCGACAATCTGGTCAAGGAGTTCGACGTTTCCCATACGCCGATCCGCGAAGCGCTCGGGCGTCTGGAAGGCGAAGGCCTGGTTCTGAAGACGCATCTGATCGGATACCGCGCCGCACCGCAGATCAGCCGGCGCCGTTTCGACGAATTGTACGAAATGCGTCTCCTGCTCGAACCGCACGGCGCGGCGAAGGCCGCTGCCGCGATGGACGAGGCCAAACTCGGCACGCTGCTGGAGGCAGCAGGCGTGATGTCGCGCCGCGAGGGCAAGGACGAGCGTCTGCGCTACTCAAACTTCGCCCGGCAGGACGCGATCTTCCACGACAAGATCATGGAATATGCCGAAAACGAGCTCATTCGCGAGACGCTGGGTTATCAACACACCCACTTCCACATTTTTCGCCTGATGTACCACTCCCGCGTGACCGAGGAGGCGCTGGACGAGCATGAGGCGATCCTTGCCGCGTTCGGTTCGGCCGATCCCGATGCGGCCGCGAAAGCAATGCGCGCCCACATCGAGCACTCGCGCGATCGCCTGCTGCCGGCCTTCGATTGAGGCTAAACCGATGTCCGCGCCGCTGACCACCAACGATAACGCCGAGGGATACTACTTCCCCAACTCACCATTCTGAGGACGGACAAAGCCAATGCGGGGTGCCGCATGGCTCGCCCGGCTTTTTTTCACACGACAGAGGAACCGACTATGTCAGGCAAGAAAATATTGATGCTCACCGGCGAGTTCACCGAGGAGTACGAGATCTTCGTCTACCAGCAGGCGATGGAAGCCGTCGGTCACACCGTCCACGTGGTCTGCCCGGACAAGAAGGCCGGAGATCTCATCAAGACCTCCCTGCACGACTTTGAGGGCGACCAGACCTACACCGAGAAGCTCGGCCATTTTCAGGTGATCAACAAGACGTTTGCCGAGGCGGAAAAGCAGCTCGATCAATACCACGCCGTATACTGCGCTGGCGGCCGCGGCCCGGAATACATCCGCACGGATAAGCGTGTGCAAGCCATGGTGCGCCACTTCCACGACACCCGGAAACCGATTTTCACGATCTGCCATGGGGTCCAGATTCTGATTGCCGTGGACGGCGTCGTGCGCGGCAAGAAGGTCGGCGCGCTCGCCGCCTGCGAACCGGAAGTGACGTTGGCAGGCGGAACCTATGTCGACCTCTCGCCGACGGAGGCCTATGTCGACGGCACAATGGTGTCGGCCAAGGGTTGGACAGCCCTCGCTGCCTTCATCCGCGAATGCCTGAAGGTGCTCGGGACCGAGATCCGCCATAACTAAACAAGGCCGGCGCACGTCAACAATGCGCCGATTTCCGTTGTTGCAAGGTGTGCAGGCCACGCTCCAATGGTAGCCGCTCGCATCCGCACTTTGAAGTATGCCCTTGGTCGATGAGATCGAGGCCCACCGGCGCCAATCAATCGAAGAAGCCGGCATCCTCCGCCAGCAAATACTTCCTGGCGCCTTCGACGTCGATGTCGAGACCTAGCCCCGGTGCTTCCAGCAGATCCACCATGCTGTCCTTCACGATCTGCTTGGGCAGGCCGATGACGATGTCGTTCCACCAGGGGTCCGAGGCGCTGGGATATTCGAACGCGACATAGTTGGCGGGCAAGGTGGCGCAGACATTGATCAGCGCGCCTAGGCCCAGCAGGCCGTTCGCGGTGCCGTGCGGCGCCATCAGGATTGAGTGCATATAGGCGTGCTCGGCGACCCATTTTAGCTCCGCAATGCCGCCAATGTCGGCAGGATCGGGGCCGATGACGCGCACCGCCTGCGTCTCGATCAGCTCCTTGAAATTGTGCCTGAGGTAAATCTGCTCGCCGGTATGGATCGGCGTCGAGGTGGAGCTGGTCAGCTCCCGGTAGGCCTGCGGATTGACCCACGGTACATAGTCGCCGGTCAGCATGTCCTCGAGCCACATCAAATTGTATTTCTCGACCGCGCGAGCGAACTTGATCGCATCGGGCAGCATCCAGCCCGGGCCGCAGTCGAGTGCCAGGCTGACCTTGTCCCCCAGCACTTCCTTCATCGCGATCACGCAGTCGAGCATGTGGTTGAAACCACGTTCGCTGATCACGCCCTGATCCATCGCACCATGATAGCCGGCCTTCTTCTGCGTCACGCCGTAATGGAAGTCCTCGATAGTGTCCTTCATGTTGGAATGGAACGAGATTCCTTGCTTGACCATGAAGAAGTTCTGCGGCTGCTCCATCATCCATTTGACGTCGGCAGCGTAGTCCTCCGGACGGTCGCCCGTGCGCTTTTGGCGGATCGAGCCGTTGTAGACGCGCACCTTGTCGCGCACCTTGCCGCCTAGCAGCTTGTAGGCCGGCACGCCAGCGGCCTTGCCGGCTATGTCCCACAGCGCATGTTCGATGGCGCTGACCGCCGCACCATAGGGCTTGAAAGAGCCGCGTTGGCGGATCTTCAACATGACCCGCTCGACGTCGGTCGGATCCTCGCCGATCACGGCCTCGCGGAAATGCAGCACCCATGGCTTGAGATAAGGCTTGGTGTACTCGACCTCGCCAAGGCCGTAGAGACCTTCGTCGGTGACGATACGGACGATGGGATGTTTGCCGATTACGGCGCACCGCAGGTCGGTGATCTTCATCATGGCGCAGTCCTATTTCACAGACGAGAACGCTGTCGGCGTGAGCAGCTGGCTGCTGATATTGGCAATGATCTGCCCGTCGCGCTCAGACTCGTCCCGGGCCCTGTGCCATGCCGGATCGGTGACGAAAGCCGCCCATTTCGCCTCACGCTCGGCCAGCGATTCCCAGGCGAGGAAATAGGTGAGGCGATTGCTGTTTTCGCCGATCGCCGTGGTGAAAAACCCGGCTTGGCGGATGCCATGCCTCTCCCAGATGGCCAGCGTTTGGTCGGAAAAGCGCTTGAGCAAAGTCGGCAGTCTGCCCGGCAGGCAGTCATAGATACGCAGTTCGTAGATCATGGTTTCGTCCGTTTCTTTCTTCGCCTCTCCCTTGGGAGCAGTCGACACGAATGGTCGGTCGTTGGCCCTGTGAGCCTGGGAATGAGGGCAAGGGGTCTGGGCTAACTCCAGGTCCGGTCCCAGCTATATTCATTGTCCCAATGCTCGGTGGATTGCCATATCCCCGTGACACCGGGCTGCAGATGCTGGGTGAGCACCTCGTCGATCACATCGTCTATGCCCAGCCCCGGCTTGTCGGACACGGTGATGAAGCCGTCCTTGACAAGCGGCTTGGGCAGGCCGGTGACGATATCGTCCCACCAGCCGACATCGGCGGAGTGGTATTCGAGCGCCATGAAGTTCTCGGTCGCGGTGGCGACATGCGCGGCGGCCATCGCGGCGATCGGACTTTCGGCCATATGGATCGCCATGGCGACACCGTGATCCTGCGCCATATCGCCGATCTTCTTGGTCTCGAGAATGCCCCCACTGGTGAGCAGGTCGGGGTGGATGACCGAGAGGCCGCCGCTCTTGAGCAGCGGCTCGAAGCCTTCCTTGAGGTAGATGTCCTCGCCGGTGCAGATCGGCACCGTGGTAGCCTGCTGCAATTGCCGGTACTGCTCGGTGTATTGCCAGGGGATCACGTCCTCCAGCCATGCCGGAACGTATTTCTCGATACGGCGCGACAGGCGTATACCATCCTGCAGCGAGATGTGGCCGACATGGTCGATGGCAAGCGGGATCTCGTATCCGATGACCTCGCGAACCTCGTGGATATACTGCTCGAGCAGGTCTATCCCCTTTTCGGTGAAATGCAGGCCTGTGAACGGGTGCTGCACGTTCTGCGCGTCATAAGCGAGATTGCGGGCCTTTCGCTCCTCGAACGAGCCACCGCGGCCGCGCGGGTTGCCGTGAAACCCTTCGAGCGCGCCGGCGGGTGCGACCACGGCGCCCGGGACATGGGCGATCTGCATCAAGCCCAGGTCCATCTTCAAGAAGGTGAACCCGCGGCCCATCCGTTCCTTGAGGCGCTTGCCGGTTTCGGTGCCGCTGGGTTTCTCGGCGTCGGTATCGCAATAGACGCGCACGTGATCGCGAAACTTGCCGCCCAGCATCTGGTAGATCGGCACGCCATAGGCCTTGCCGGCGAGGTCCCACAAAGCGATTTCGACCGCCGAGACGCCGCCGCCCTGCCGGCCGTGCCCACCGAACTGCTTGATCCGGCGAAACAGGCGGTCGATGTCGCACGGGTTCTCACCAAGCAGCCGGCTCTTGAGCATCAGAGCGTAAGTGGCGCTGGCGCCATCGCGCACCTCGCCAAGCCCAACGATGCCCTGGTTGGTGTAGATCTTGAGCAGCGCCGAGGTGAACGGCGCGCCGACGATTTCGGCCACCCGCATGTCGGTGATGCGAAGCTCGGACGGCTTCGAGTTGGTGTTGACCCGGTTGAGGGCCTCGTCGGCTCCATCCGTCTTTGGCATGACTTATCCCCGTTCTGATTTGCAGGCTTGTCGCCCGCATGCTGCCGATAACGTTGCTAGCCCAGTTCGATCTCATGGGCTTGCAGGTAATCGCGGTTCATCTCGATGCCGAGACCCGGCCTCAACGAGAGCTTGAGGCTGCCGTTCGAAACGTCGAGCGGCCTGTCGATGAGATGATCGTACTTGCCCAAGTTCCACTCCGACGTTTCGAGCTTGTAGAAGTTCGGAACGGTCATCATCACCTGTGCTCCCGCGACCACGTTGATCGGCCCGGCGGCGTCATGTGGCGAGACCGGGATGTAATAGGCTTCGCAAAGAGCGGATATCTTCTTGAGTTCGGTAATGCCGCCGGTCCAGGTGACGTCGGGCATGATGTAGTCGGCGAGCTTGTTCTCGAGAACCGGCACGAAATCCCACTTCGTGTGGCCGCGCTCGCCCCACGAGATGGCCGCACTGACCTTCTCGCGCACCTGCTTGAGGGCGTTAAGGCTTTCGGGCGGGCACGGCTCCTCGAACCAGTCGATCTGGCCAGCTTCCTCCAGGCTGCGACAGAGGCGAATGGCGGTCGGAACGTCGAACCGCCCATGCGCATCGATGAGGATGTCGACATCGGGTCCCGCCGTTTCGCGGACCAGAGCCGTGAGTTCGGCGGCCTCGCGTTCGTCCTTGCGGGTCATGCTGCCATCGAGATAGCCGTCCCGCTGTTCGCGCGACACACCGCCGGCACCGCGACCCTGGTGGGGGAAAGGATCGAACTTGAGAGCAGTGTGTCCGGATTCGACGATGTCCAGGATTTCGCGGACCACAGCATCCTTGCTGGTGAATTTGGCCTGGTTGGGGTGGGTGTAGAGCGCGATTTCATCACGGACTGGCCCGCCCAACAGCTCGTAGATCGGCTTGCCGAGAGCTTTGCCCCTGAGATCCCAGAGGGCTATGTCGATAGCGCTCACGCATTCGACCGCGGCGCCACGACTGCCCATATAGGTGAAGCTGCGGAAGATCTTGTGCCAGAGATACTCGATGCGCGCCGGATCCTCGCCCGTCACCGCGGCTCCGATCTGTCGAAGGATCGTGCAGAGGGCGCGGTTGGCGAGCTTGGTGGTGGTGGTGATCTCTCCCCAGCCGCTCAGCCCCTCGTCTGTCGTCACCTCGACGAACAGGAATTCCCCCCAATAAGAAGCATCGGACTTGATCAGCCACGGCCGAACGCTCGTGATTTTCATTTCAACTACCTTTGCCAGTGAGGGTCAGCCACGATGTTCCAGACCTGACCCTCGTCCTATCCGGCCCGAGCGGCGTTGCGCGCACGCATGTGTTCGAGAACATGCCGGCCGGAACCCTCGACATGACGGGAGATGAGTTCGGCTGCCCTGTCTGCCTCTCCCGCCTTGATGAGCGCAATGAGTTCGCGGTGCTCGCGAATGATCGCGGCACGCCGCGCGAGCGTGAAATTGAAGCGTCGGCTCACCGCTCGCAGCACTTCGCGATGCTTCCACCAGAGCTCGGCGGCATGGCGGTTATAGTGCCGCTGGTACATCACGGTGTGAAAGGCGGTATCCAGCTCACTGTGCCTGAATGTGTCGGCAAAGTTGTTCTCTTCAATCAGGCCTTGGATACGTTCCAGTTCGGCGATGTCCTCGCCGGTGGCCATGCCCACAAACCATCGCGTCAAGGCTGGTTCGATCAGAACACCGATCTCGTAGATGTCGCGGACAAAGTCCTGATCAATGGGCCTTACACGCGCGCCGCGATTGGGAGAAAAGATGACGAACCCCTCGCCCCGCAACAGTTGCAGGGCCTCGCGCACGGGGTTGGTCGAAGTGCCGTGGCGGCGCGCGAGATCGGTGACGACAAGCCGTTCGTTGGCGGCGAGCCGTCCCTCGATGATGTCTTCCCTTATTAGTTCGTAAAGGGAGGCGCCCTCGCTGGAGGCTCCGATGGCATCGATCCCCGGAGGTGGCTTTGCTTTGAAATCGTCTGTTTCGGCCAAGGGCCGGCTCCCCAGATTGATACACAGTCTGTCCGATATCACGCACGGTTCCCATAAACAATGTACGATCCTGTGCGTTGACAGGCAATCCATGTTCTGAAAACGTACTAAGCGGTCGAGAGGATACACCGTACTGAAAGAACCATCCTCGCGATCGCAGGGCGGAGAACCAGGGAGGATACCTATGACGAGAATCATGCTCGGCAGTGCGGTCCTGCGCGGCACTGTCGCCGGTATTTTGACGGCATCACTTATGTCCAGCTCAGCGCTGGGTGCGCCACCGGTCGACCTGAGCAAATGGTCGCCTGAATATGTGCGCTCCATCGCGGGAACACAGGATTTCGACACGGCCGGCGATTGCGCCAAGGTCACGCCGCTGGATTACAAGGGGCGACTGACTTTCTGGTATCAGGGCGTGTTCGAGGGCGATCCCGACCTGCTGCGCCAGTACTACAAGGATTTCTTCGAGACTTTCCGCAAGACCTATCCGAACATCAAGCTCGAGGAACAGGCCCTCACCTATAACGACCTTCTCGACAAATTCCGCACCGCGCTCCTGGGCAATGCCGCGCCGATGGCGGTGCGCCTGCAAATCCTGGGTGGCACCGAATTCGCCTCGAAGGGCTATCTGCAGCCGCTCAAACCAGAGGATGTCGGCTATTCGACCGAGGATTTCTGGCCGGGCGCCATGAAGGCCGTGACCTGGGATGGGGTGACCTACGGCATACCGACGAACAACGAGACGATGGCGTTCATCTGGAACGCCGACATCTTCAAGCGCGCGGGTCTCGATCCGGACAAGGCTCCGGCAACATGGGACGATGTCGTCAAATATTCCAAGCAGATCCATGACAAGCTCGGCATTGCCGGCTACGGCCTCGTGGCTCGCAAGAATGCCGGCAATACGCCCTATCGCTTCATGCCGCAGCTGTGGGCCTATGGTGGCGGCGTCTTCGACGAAGCCACCGCGAACCCGACTTACAAGGAGGTGGAGCTCGACAGCCCGCAGAGCAAGGCGGCGCTGCAAGCCTCATACGACATGTATGTCCGCGACAAGTCGGTTCCGGTCTCGGCACTTACCAACCAGCAGGCCGACAACCAGCCTCTGTTCGTCGCCGGCCAGTTGGGCATGATGATCTCGCACCCATCCGACTACAACGTCATGCTCGATCTGCAGGCAAAGGCAACGGGCACCGACAAGCAGAAGGCGCAGACCGTCATCGACAATATGCGCTACGGCCTGATCCCGACCGGCCCCGACGGCAAGCGCGCCGTCGTGTTCGGCGGCTCGAACATTCACATCCTGAAGCCCGAATACGTAGAGGGCGGCAAGGTGGACGAGCCGGCCGCGAAGGCGATCATCTGCATGTGGACGAGCCCGGAATGGTCGCTGAAGATGGCCTATGCCGGCTCGAACCCGGGCAACCTCAACGGCTTCAAGACCAAATGGATGAAGGAACGTCTGGACCACATCAAGTTCCTCGATGTCACGACCTCGATGCTGCCGTATGGCATCCCGTTCCCGGCGCTGCCGGAGTCGCCCGAGATCATGAACATCATCGTCCCGGACATGCTGCAGAATGCCCTGACCGGAGCGATGACCGTCGACCAGGCAGCGGACGACGCGGCCAAGAAGGTGAAAGACCTGATGGGCGGACTCTAGTCCGGACCTGACCTCCGATCTGGCCGGCTGCACCGAGAGTGCAGCCGGTCCATCCCGAAGAACAAGGGCACGCCACAGTGACGATCGTGACCGGCAAGGCCGAGGCTCGCCGAAAATCGCAACCCGGCAGGTCCGGCGCGTTGCGGAACATCTGGGAGCATCGCGCCGACTACGCATACGTGCTCCCCGCGATCGCCGTGATGCTCGTCGTCATCGCCTATCCGATCTACTACACGATCGAGCTGTCGTTCTATAAGACGCCGCCCGGCCTGCAGCTCCGCGACAAGACCTTCATCGGCTTCGACAACTACACCACCATCCTCACCAGTGAGGTGTTCTGGAAAGTCACCTGGAACACTCTGATCTGGACATTCGGGTCGACTTTCATCTCCTTTGTCCTGGGGTTTGCCACGGCGCTGGCGCTGCACCGCGACTTTGTCGGCCGTGGCATCCTGCGTGCCATCCTGATCATTCCCTGGGTGATCAGCGCGGTCGCCGCCTCCTATATCTGGAAGTGGATCTACCATTCGGATTTCGGCATCATCGGCGCGGTGCTGGTGGGCCTTGGATTGACCGACCGGCCGCCGAATTTCATCGACAACGTCAGCACGGTGCTCCCCGCCCTGATCGTCGTCAATATCTGGCGCGAGTTTCCATTTGCCATGATCATGATGATGGCCGGCCTGCAGACTGTACCCGACCAGTTGTTGCGCGCCGCGAAAGTCGACGGGGCCAATGCATGGCAGCGTTTCTGGCACGTCACCTTCCCGCACTTGCGCAACGTCTCGGTGGTGACGATCCTGCTGCTTGCGGTGGCCAACTTCAATTCCTTCATCATCCCCTGGATCATGACCGCGGGTGGACCATCGAACGCATCGCATATCTGGATAACCCATATTTACGAGCTCGCCTTCGGCCGGCAACGCTGGGGCGTGGCATCGGCCTATTCGGTGCTCCTGTTCCTCATCCTGATGATGCTGGGCTACTTCTACATCCGTGCGCTGAGCGGCAATGAGCGGAAAGAGGGTGGCGCATGAGCACGATCGCCGAGACAGCCTCTCGAGGCCAGACCCATCGCCGCATGCGCGTCGACGGATGGCGGTGGGCCGGGCGCATCTTCCTTCTGTTCATGCTGCTTTACACAGCGCTGCCGATGATCTGGATGCTGATCACCTCGATCAAGTCGGGCTTCGCGGCGACGCAATTCCCGCCGCAATGGTGGCCGGACGAGCCCACGCTTGCCAGCTACCAGAAGCTGCTCGATCCGCAGAACAGTGTCGGCCAGGACTTCCTGCGCTTCTTCTGGAACAGCCTGTTCGTGTCGACCGTCACGACAATCCTTTCGGTGATCGTGGCTGTTCCCGCGGCCTATGCGTTTTCGCGCTTCACTTTCCCGGGCCGGAACTTCCTGTTCTTCGCCGTGCTGCTGCGCAACATGTTCCCGGCAGTGATCTTTCTCGTGCCGCTCTTCATCCTGATGCGCGCGATCGGGCTGGTGAACACGCATGGCTCGCTGATCCTGACCTACCTCACCTTCGGCCTCCCCCTGGCGATCTGGCTGCTCAAGGGTTTCTACGACAATATCCCGGTGCAGCTCGAGCAGGCGGCGCGCATCGACGGGGCAACGCGGCTCCAGGCCTTCATCATGATCGTGATGCCGCTCTCGACATCGGGGATCATCGCCACCGCGATCTATTCCTTCATCGGCGCGTGGAACGAGTACATCTACGCCTACACCTTCCTCTCCAAGAACGACCAGTTGACGCTGCCGGTCGGCATCCAGCGCTTCTTCTCGGAAAACACGACGGACTTTCCGGGCCTGATGGCGGCGAGCTTCATGATGAGCGTGCCCGTCGTGGTGCTGTTCCTCGTCCTGCAACGATACTTCGTACGCGCCCTGACAGAAGGCGCGGTCAAGCATTAGGGAGTTGCCGATGGCCCACGTGGTCCTCAAAGATCTCGTCAAGACCTACGGCAACTTCAAGGCCGTCAACGACGTTTCGCTGACGGTCAATGACGGCGAGTTCGTTGCGCTCGTCGGCCCTTCAGGCTGCGGCAAGACAACCACGCTCAATCTCATCGCGGGGCTGACCCCGATCACATCGGGCGACATCGTCATCGGGGAACGGGTGGTCAACGATCTCGACCCCAAGGACAGGGACATCGCAATGGTGTTCCAGAACTACGCGCTCTATCCGCAAAAGTCGGTCTATATGAATCTCGCCTTCCCGCTGCAGATGCGCAGACTGCCCAAGGACGAGATCGACAAGAAGGTCAAGGAAGCGGCGCGCGTGCTCGACATGACGCACCTGCTCGAGCGCAAACCGCGTGAACTTTCGGGCGGCCAGCAGCAGCGCGTGGCCTTGGGCCGCGCCCTTGTGCGCGACCCCGCCGTGTTTCTCATGGATGAGCCGCTCTCCAACCTCGACGCCAAACTGCGCGTACAGATGCGGTCGGAGATCAAGCGCTTTCATCAGGACCTCAAGGCGACGATCATCTATGTGACGCACGACCAGCTCGAAGCCGTGACGATGGCCGACAAGATGGCGGTGATGAACGGCGGCTTCCTGCAGCAATACGATTCACCGGCGCAGGTCTTTGCCCATCCGGTGAACATGTTCGTCGCCAGCTTCATCGGCAGCCCGGCGATGAGCCTTATTCCGCTGGAGGCATCGACGGCACCGGGCGGTACCGTGTTGACCAGCGCGGACGGCTGGAGCCTCGGGCTCTCGCCGCGCAACGTTCAGAAGGTCGCGCGGGCGACAACCCGGAAAATCGTGCTCGGCGCACGTCACTCCACGATCAAGCTGCACAAGAGTGCGGTGCCAGGCAGCATCCCGGCCAAGGTCTACACAGTGGAACCAACCGGAGACGTCACCTTCGTGCAGGCGTTCCTGTCCGGCGCCGTCGTCAACGTCAGCGTGCCGCCGAACATTGCCGTCGCGCCCGACGAGCGGATCTGGCTCGAGTTCGACCAGGAGCGGATGCATCTGTTCGACGGCGAAACTGAAATGGCCCTCGAGGCCAGCTGAGCAGGCGGATGCGTGTGGAACGTGGGCGTGGATGACTACGAAGCTTAAGATCACCGCGATCAAGCCTTATCCGGCATGGGTGGGAACGCGCAACCAGATGCTGGTCAAGGTCGAGACCGACCAAGGCATATTCGGCTGGGGCGAGAGCGGCCTGAGCGGACGCGAGAAGGCCGTGGCCGGCGCGGTCGAGCACTATCGCGAGTTCCTGGTCGGCCGCGACCCCATGCAGATCGGGCGCATCTGGCAAGAGGTTTATCGCAGCCAGTATTTCGAAGGCGGGCGGGTTCTGCAGGCGGCGATATCCGCCATCGACATCGCCCTTCACGACATAAAGGGCAAGGCGCTGGGGGTGCCGGTCTACGAGTTGCTGGGCGGGAAACAGCGTGACCGGATCCCCACCTTCGCCTCGACCGGAGACGAGGCCGAGGGCGACATTGCCATCGAGCGGGCCCGCGAGCTATGTGCGCAGGGCTGGCAGGCCATCCGCTTCTTTCCCGCCGGGCAAAACAGCAGGGACATCTTCGAGCCACGCCAGTCGATCGGCGCTACCGCGAGCATGCTGAACAAGGCGCGCCGGGCGCTGGGCGACGATGTCGTCCTCGGCATCGACTATCACCACCGGCTGTCGGTGGCGGAGGCAGCGAGCTTCTGCAACAAGCTCGACCGCGGCGTGCTCGATTTCCTCGAGGAGCCGATACGCGACGAGACGCCGGAGACCTACGAGTCCCTGCGCACCATGACCGACATCCCCTTTGCCATCGGCGAGGAATTTGCGAGCAAGTGGCAGTTCCTGCCCTACATCGAGCGCGGTATCCACCAGTTCAACCGGCTCGATATCTGCAATGTCGGCGGGTTCACCGAAGCGATGAAAGTCGCCGGCTGGAGCGAGGCGCATTATGTGGACCTGATGCCACACAATCCGCTTGGTCCAGTCTGCACGGCCGCGACCGTGCATTTGGCCGCCGCGGTACCCAACTTTTCGTGGCTCGAGACCAGGGCGCCCGAAGCAAAGCTTGGCTTCGACAATTCCGAATTCTTCCCGGTGCAACCACGGCTCGACGGCCCCGATTATCCCGTCAGCGATCTGCCGGGGCTCGGCGTCGAGGTCAACGAAGAGGCGGTCCAGGCGCAGAGCTTCCGTTTCTGGGAAGCGCCCCACCTCAAGCGCCGCGATGGTTCTGTCACGAACTGGTAGTTCCCTTTCAATCGGAGTCCACAATGACGCATACTTCCGACATCACGCGGCCGCCCAAGGATCTGATCGACGCGCTAAGGGAGATCGGCGCCGCGACGGTTGCCGGCACGCTTGGCCATATGGGCTTCCGCAATCCGCACATGGTCGGCCCGGTGGCGCAGAACCACGGCAAGTCGATCGTCGGGCCGGCGCTGACGCTGCAGTTCATGCCGCAGCGACCGGACCTCTTCACCGAGGGAGAATATGCCGATCCGGAGACGCAACTGCACCGGCACGTGCTCTACCACGCACAGGCGGGGGATGTGGTCGTGGTCGACGCGCGCGGCGACATGAGCTCGGGCGTCTTCGGCGATATGATGTCGACGTATTTCAAGGGCAGAGGCGGCGCGGGTATCGTGATCGACGGGTGCATGCGCGACCGGCCCAATGTCGAAAAGCTCGATCTGGCGCTATGGCTGCGCGGCTGGACGCCCAACTACCATGTGCAAACCAGCATCTATCCCAACGCCGTCAACGTTCCGATTGCCTGCGGCGGTGTCACGGTGATCCCCGGCGACATCATCGTCGCCGATGATGACGGGGTGGTCGTGCTGCCCGTCGCAATGGCCGCAAAGGTGATCGAGGAATCCCAAAAGCATCACGACTGGGAGGAATTCTCGCGCATGAAGCTCATGGAGGGCGGGTCGTTACAACGCTATTATCCGCTGCACCCAAGTGCGAACGACGAGTATGAAGCTTGGCGGACAACCAACCCGAAATTTTGATGGACTGACGAGGTCATGGGATGCCCCTCCAATGCAGGCAGCCGCACGTCGCCAGAACATTGTCGGCGCGATCCAGTAGGTCATGTCCGCCGCCTTATCGGCGATCATGACTGGGAGCGTGCGTTGGCTGCTGTACGGCTACCCGCGCTCGACCAGCCAAACAGATGCCAGCCGGGTGAGTGGGCCGATGATTACGCCAGCCCAGGTGGTGTCTCGCGCTCGTCGATCTTTGTATTCTTTGCGGATTATTTTTTGTACTTCAGAACAGCCCACCGCCGTAAGTATCCAGCTGTTTAGCTGAGACGATTTCCTCCACATTGGGCTGTCGCCGTCCGGGGGGCCGATCGACAGATTGAGACGCTCCGCCTTCCGGACGAGCCGCCGCGTTTTTATCTCTGCAATCTGTTCATAGTATAGTAATGTTTCCCAATAATGTCGGTACTGAGCCTTTTCCCGCTCCACAGGCGTGCAAGCATTTGCCAGGTCGACGTCATAGGCGTGGTCGAGCGTCTTGATGGTTCGCCGGTACGCCTCGATTTCCAACAACTCTCTGATTTGTAACGGTATGGTCATACGACCTCTCAACCCCCGCAGCCAAAAAGAATGCTACGGCCCGGTATGGCGTCCAGTCCATTCGACTACTTGGATGAGGTCACAACGCAAAAGAACTAGACGCGCCTAGCTGACCGATTGAGACGGAGGCGTGTTCGCTGTGTATGCGACGGTTGGAATGCGCAGGGGTATCATGATCGATGTTGTGGCCTCCGACGACAGGCCTGGTTTGAGGCGATCGCGGCAGCATGACGGCTACGCCCAAGTCGACGACCTGCGTATGGCGGTGGCAGGAAGGGTTCACGGCCGAGGCGTCGACGATCTGCGGCGCCCCTAGCCAGGGACAGCGACCGACAACCGAGCCGGAGCTTCCGCAACCATATCGTCAGACGGGGGCACTGATAGCGCACGCCTCCCGATAGGAAATGTGCCATCGACCGAAGTATCGGGCACCACAAATCGCTCTAGAAAAGAGTCTCGCCAAGACGGAGGGCGTACGATCCCGTCTGTATTTCCCTGACCTGGACACCACCGATTGGCGTAATTGCCTGGTTGCAAGTATGCGTTAGATTGACCAGTACGGGTGCGTAGCGTTAAGCCCGCCGCAGTGGCCGGTGCGGTCTTCACGTCCCCGGAAGGCTGCCCCTCCGCACCGGCCATTTCCTTTACGGCTCTGCATCGCCTACGGCTCGGTCGTTGAGCCTCGGCGAGGTCGGTGCGCAGTTGAGACCGGTTTTGCGCCATCAACTCGAAATGTAAGACCGATCAAATCCGGCTATTTTGATAAGTCCCGCGTGGTCATGCAACTCGACCACACCATTGCGGAACGAAACCAATCCGTTTTCTCGCAAATCCTTCAACACGCGACTTACATGCACAGCAGACAGCCCCAACGCGTCGGCCAGCTGGGCCTGGGTCAGCGGGCATTCAAAGCGCTGCGGATAACCTGTGACCGATCTATGTGCGCGGCAGCCCAGTTCGAGGAGAAGGTGAGCCGTGCGTTCAATAGGTCCTCTTCTACTGACTCCCGCCAGATGTTCGGTAACCCTTGAGTACCGCCGTGCCTCAGCCAGCATGATGGCCTCGCAAATGGACGGCGGATAGCGCGAAAAACATGTATGGACCGGACCCGTCAATTCGATCGCGGTCACGTCCGAGAGAGCCGTTACCGTCTCGCTCCCGTCTCCGCAGAACTCGATGAAGGCAATTTCGTGAGGGAGCGCAAAATCGACGATGAGACGAGAGCCATTCCGCAGCGTTTTGGCGAATGCGGCCCACCCCGCGGTCATAACTAGGATAAAGGATCTAGCCTGATACTCCCGTGCAATCGTCGTGTTCGCCGGATAAAGGCGCCGGACAGCGCCAGGCAGTACAGAGATTCCCATTTCTGAAATTGGTTCAGCAAGGGTAGGCTCCCTCGCCAATCCAAGAGCCTGCTTTGATAAGCTCATTTTGTGTGATTACCCCAGCCGTGATCGTCCCTCAGGTCCAAACTACCAGCTACATATAAAGTTCCATTTATAGTTTCATCCGAATGGAGGCGCAACCTACCACCGTTGGGCACTATCTTACCACCTTCGGAGGATATCGGCATGCAGCAAAGGTCATAAAGAGCCGCAATGCCTGCTGGGGCCACTCATGCCGGTACAGCGCTGAAAGCCAAGAGCGTCGGGCGCACTGGGCCAGTCGGGGGTCACGATTTTCATTGTTTTGGCCGCGGCACCTTTATTCCGCTCGGCAGCGGTGCGGTCCATCGGCAAGGATTTGTGACGAACCAGCTGCCGTGCATCTCCGCCGAAGCCGGCTCTTATGATCTCTACCGGATCGACTTCTGCAAGTAGCCCGTGGGTCCGCCAGCAGCAACCCTGTCGCCCGCAGTTGACCTTTTCCTTTGGACTGCGCGCAGCCGGAGCATCAGCGCTAGCTGGCGGTCACTTCACTTGGCTGAAACTATCCAAGGCAGACCTACTCAACTTGACACCAGTCTTGTTCGACGTCTTTCTTCTGAAAGAACGTCGGATCCTGTTGGTGGAGTTAATGCCGAAACCGCCGATCCCACTGGCGGATCTAGCGGTTGGAACTCTTGCCAAGGAGGCCCAGGGATCACCTGCGTCCCACTTTCGAGACCCTCTGTCATGCCCCCCGCAACGACCGGCTCCATTGTTCTAGCTGCCGGTTTCCGGCGAAGCCGCGAGGTCGAGGGGTGCTTGGCCTTGTAGGTCTGGCGTCTTTCCTCGGCAACTTCCAGGTCATCGAGTACCGATATGGCCGATGCAAGGCGATTTTCGATTTCGGCAAGTCGCCTGCTGGTGGAAATCAGGGCAACTGAAACCAGCAAACTGTAGGCGAGCACGACAATGGCTGCTCCTGCGGGGCTTTCGATGCCGAACACGATCAAGGCCCCAACTCCAATAAAAAAGGCAAGGGCACCATAGCCCAGCAACCGGCCCTTGTTTAGAAGAAGCATCAACGGCCAGGTTGCGGACAGCATCAGAATGGCTAACGGTCTGTTGACCGCCCAATCTACAAGTCCCGGAACAATGTCGCTGTAAGTGTCCATATCAACCTCGAAACAAACGGGGCCGGCCGGCCTCTTCGTCGTGTGGGAGCGTAGGCCGTCCCGCGCGCGCCGGCTCGGTGGCCGCGTCATAGAGCACCCGGACGAGCGATAGATGTCCCTGCGAACGTCCTAAGGTCTGAAAGGCTCATCGGGTAGACCAGATCGACCTTTAGCCGAATTACTACTCAATAATGGTAATGGCGGCGGTGTGCGCGAAGCTGTTATGTTTTCGGCTGACCGGCGACGCGATCGTTGGTGGGCGGAAGCGATTTGTACATGCCGGTGGCGGGGTGCAAACCCTGTCAGCAGTCTCATCGCGCCTAACAGGCAACTGCCCAAACAATTTTGAAGTGAAGCACATTCAGCCGACGCTGAAGGGTGGGCGTTGTTCTGTTGATCGCTAAGGATTCGGCAATGGCAAGTTCAATTGACAGTCCGACCATGACCAGAGAATTACTGCCGCTCGACGTGCGGGAGATTCTTGATTTCTTTCTCCGCCGCTGGAAGCTGGTGTGCAGCATTGCTGTAATCACCTTCGCCCTATTTGTCGCCGCCGCTTATCTCCTTCCACCATCCTACACGGGCGTCGCACAAGTCTTACTCGATTCCCCGGTCGACTATATGACCCCGCAGGATTATTCCAATTCTGATTTTGCCGACAATTCGACATTTATCGAAAGTCAGATTGCAGTTCTGAGATCCGCCTCGCTCCTTCAGAAGGTCGTCGACAGCGAAAAACTGACGGAAGACCCGAAGATCGGGCCGGGGGCATTAATATGGCTACAGGGCGCCCTTGGGGTTTCGCGTGTCGGATTGGCGGATGTTATTGAGATCTCGGTGACCGCCTACGACCCGGGGAAAGCAGCATCGCTGGCGAACGCAATCTCCCAGGCCTACCTCGCTGATCGAGTAAGGTCCCGTTACGAAGGGGCCAGGAAAGCGTCCACATGGCTCAGTGAGCGGGCTGCATCTCTGCGAGCGGAACTGAGCCTTTCGGAACAAGCTGTCCAGAAGTTTCGGATCGATCACAATCTATTGGCGACACCAGCAGGCAGTTTGACTGATCAGCAGCTGTCTGAATTGAATGTCGCATTAATCACCGCACGCGCCGAATTGTCGGAGAAACGGGCACAATATCAACAAGTTGACAAATTGCTGACTAGCGGAGGCGACATCCAGTCGATGCCGGACGTCTTGCAGTCCGTGGTTATCAGCGCGCTTCGGGCCCAGATCTCTGGAGTGACACGGCGGGAAGCCGACCTTAAATTGAAATATGGCGATCGGCATCCGGATGTCCTGGCGGCGCAAGCCGAGCGCCGCGACATCGAGGGGCAGATTACCGCCGAAGTCCAGCGTCTCATCGGCAATCTGAAGAATGAAGTGGACGCTGCCGAGGCCCGGGAAGCTTCTCTCAGCCGAGCCTTGAATTCGGTATCCAACCGATCCGAAGTCGAAGGTCAGGTTGGCGTGCAGTTGCGCGACCTAGAAAGGATTGCCGCCGCGAACAAGGAGCTGTTTGAGACATTCCTTTCACGCGCCAAGCTCACCGAGGAGAAGTCTACCCTGCTGAACAGCGGCGTGCGCGTGATAACCGATGCGGTTATTCCTGCTTCGCCAAGCTTTCCGAACAGGCCTCTATTCGCGGCGTTGGGACTTGTGCTCGGCTTCTTCGTCGGGGGCGCAGGCGCCGTTCTTCGTGAACTTTTCGCTTCCGGCTTCTTGGCAAAGAAGCAGATAGAGGAAGAGCTGTCCGTTCCGGTTCTTGCATCCATCCCACGGATGGCGGGCTGGTCGAGAGACGCCCAGTCCCAAGCCCAACCTGTGGCTTATCTCGAGCGCAGACCGCTATCTAGGTTTAGCGAGGCCGTGCGGCGGCTCCGCCTGGGCATTGATGCGACGCCCGAACAGGCCCGCTTGCCGCGCCTTATGCTGGTGACATCGGCGATGCCCGGCGAAGGAAAGACAACCCTGGTATTGAGCTTGGCCTGCTCCGCAGCGGCCGACGGCGAACGGGTTCTGGTCGTCGATGCGGACTTGCGGCTTTCGGCCACCACGGCCTTCTTCGGCATGGCAGACAAGGTCGGGCTGGTCGACCTTCTGACGTTGCCGGTAAAGGCAGCAAACGCAATTCATCTGGACGAACGCTCGGGGATATCCCTGCTCCCCGCGGGCGCAAGGACCCGGAACCCGCCTGCCCTTCTTGCTTCGGCACGGATGCGCTCGGTTCTCGAAGAGCTTCGCGGAAAGTTCGATACGGTGATCGTTGACGCACCTCCTGTTGGAGCTGCGGCCGACGCCACGATCCTGGCGCGGTATGTCGACAAGGTCCTCTTTGTCGTGAAGTGGCGCGAAACCGCGCGCGAGGCCGTTGCAGAAGGAATTCGACACCTTGGCGGTCGGTCGAAGATTGCCGGCATCGCCCTGACAATGGTGGACGAACCAAAGCTGCCAAAATATGGCCGATACACGTCCCTCGAAAGTAGTGTCTCGGACAGTTACTATCTCAACTAGAGAAATGTTTCGCCATGCAGCACGCTGAATTATACCATGATCGCTGCCCGGAGCCGGTTGGAAAGACTTACGGCGGGGACCTTGCGCGTTGGTACGTTGTCCAGACGCACCAACATTCCGAGAGCTTGGCGGAGCGGCACCTGCTATCACAAACCTTCCGAACATACCTGCCCAAGCGAAGGCGAACCGTTCGCCACGCTCGCATCGTCAGAACCGTCGCCAGTGCGTATTTCGACTGCTATCTGTTCGTCTCGCTGGCTGCTCAGCAGAGTTGGTACCCGATCAACTCAACCGTCGGCGTGCGAAGACTTGTCATGAGCAAAGGAATGCCGGTCCCCGCGCCATACGGCGTGATCGAGTCCTTGATAGCCGCAACAGACGACGACGGAATTTTGCACCCCGATATCTTATTGAGGCCAGGTCAAAGAATCCGAATCATAGATGGACCGTTTTCGGAACAGCTTGGCGTTCTTGATCATGTTGGAAGTGCTGGAGCAGTCAAAATTCTTCTTGATATAATGAACCGCTCGATTCCGATCACGATCGACCGAGATAAACTTTCGGTTATATCCTGAATTCTATACGTTAATTTTCGTATAATGTCTTTTTGTCGGAAGATGCCGAAACCACCCGGCAAAGGAAGGATGAGTTGGCACCCAATTCACCCTCGATGCGGCAGCTTGCAAGGTAACATCCAAGGCTGCAGGCCGGCGTTGAAAACATTGGGTGCTGCGTGTCAACGAAATCAGCGCCAATAGGTTGGATATACCTCGCCGATACGATGACCGGCGACGATGAGCGAATGACGCTCGACGCGATCAACCAGGGGAAACCCCTTGCAACCTTCACGTAAATCCAAACCCGGAAGCTACCGTCCGACGGATCCCGGAGAGCCTCGGGACGGCCTGCAGCCGCAACAATATCGTCGCTGGGTTCCAAAAGGCAAGGCAAGCATGCTGGTCGAAGCGTTGACGCCGGGGGTGAATGTTCCAGCGCCAGCCAGGGTGGTTGCGGCGAGCTCGTCGATCAACAAAGCAGATCCCGGTGTTTCCCAAACCGACGCAAGCGCCTCCTTGCTGCCCCTCGAAACAGTCCCGGCCCTCCCGATCGCTATCGAACTGTTTCGAGCATTCAATGAGAGCGGCCTGAAGTACGGAATAATTCAGGATCTCGCATCCCTGCAAAGCGGACTTGCGGGCCGCGATGACCTGGATCTCCTTCTGGACAAGCACGACTACCCGGTCTTCTGCTCGATCGTGAGCAAGCTGCACGGCTGTCGCAGCGTGAGCCTGTCTTGCTACGACAATGTCTGTGCCGGCCGGGAGGACTGGTTCCTGCCTGACTTTCCAAATGGCCGCTATCTCCACCTCGACATGCATATCGGGATCCGTGTCGGCTGGGAATTTCGCAAGCGATATCCGGTATTCGACTATGCGGCGATTACACGATGGGAGTCGATTTGTGTGGATGGGGTGTCGATTCCAGTCGTCTCACCCGAGGACGAGATTCGAATAACCATTGCCCGCTTCGCCTTCCGGACCTGGGCATTGCCTTGGCGACAGTGGATCACCGTCGGTGGTGGTTGGAGGGAGCAATTTGCACGCCCGCCACTTCCGTCAGGCCAGCAAGGCTTGGGTGTCGCGGAATACACGCTTGGCGGCGGCAGACTGGCGAGCTGCAGGTTTCTGCAAAGCGCAGACGGTTTGATGGTAAACCGCAGAGATCTTGCCAGACTCCGGCGTTCAATCCGTGAAGCCTGCGGTTTTACAGGAGGTTACGGGATCGCCGATGCCGGCGTTCATCTGGCCCGCAAGACCTCATATCTGGCGTTGAGGTCCCTTCAGCGCCTGATGCCCGGCACATTCCCACCAAAGAGGCGGCCTGCGGCTGGCGGCTTTGTAGTGGCGCTCGTCGGCCCTGATGGCATGGGAAAGAGCACTCAAGCTGATCGGCTGACACGGATATTTCGATGGAAATTCGGGTGTGCGCAAGCATATGTCGGAATCGGAGACGGCAATGGGTGGTGGCTCCGCAAGGCGTTGCAGACTCTGGTTTTTCCCTACAGACGCCGCCTAAAGTCGTTGGCCCAGCACGACGGCAACAATTCCTTCAGCCGAAATTGGTCGAAGGGAGGACTCGCCGCTGCCGCGCTGGCATTCTGGGCAGTCTTGATCGCGTTAGAGCGATACGCTGTCGTGAAACGTGCGCATCGATGGGCTACGCGCGGCCTGATCGTCATTTGTGACAGGTGGCCGCAGGCGCTGTGTAGCGGATATCTGGACGGGCCAACCGTCCCACCGCACCTCTTCTCCGTCCCCGGCCTGTCGGTTCTCGCCCGCCTCGAGCAAAGGCTCTATCAAAAGATGGCAGAATGCCAGCCACAACTCACTTTGCATCTCGTTTCAGATTTTGCCGTCTCCGAGCAGCGCAAGCCGGGAGAGATCAGGAAAGAAGCGTTCGATGCGAGGCTATCGCTGATGGCGGAGTTGCGAGACAGGGACAAGAACATCCGAACCATTGACGCGAGCGCCGGCATAGAGGCGGTCGGCCAGGAACTGTTCAGGCATATCTGGTTGTCCTTCTGAGAACAGCTGGCGACTTAACGCCGGCATTCACCACAGCAGACGCGCTGGCCAGCTTGCCACGATCGCGCCAAGCAACAGCCGATCCAGGCCGTGCCAGGGAAGCCGCCGAGGAGCCCTCAACGCTCCGCCTCCAGGCGCTCGCTCACCCGGATGCGTCTCCCCGGATTCATGTTCCCTGAGGTATAAGCAATGAAGATTGTTCATGTGCTCACCAGACTGCTTCGGGCAGGCTCCGAAGAGAACACATTGGCCTGTTGTCTCGCTCAGGCGCGGCATGGCCACGAAGTGCTTTTGGTTCACGGCCAAGAATACGATCCTGGATTACGGGCGTCGGTCGCCGGAGCCATCAGGGTGGTGACACTGGAAAAACTGATCAACTCGATTTCGCCATCCCGTGACATTTCCGCATTCGGGCAACTCACTCGCCTTATACGCGATTGGCAACCTGACATCGTGCACACACATCAAAGCAAAGCCGGGATCGTCGGTCGCCTTGCCGCCAAGGAAGCCAATGTCCGTTGCATTGTACATGGCGTGCACATTTTACCTTTCGTGCATGTGGGCAACGCGCAGAGGCTCATGTTCCTGGCTGCCGAACGCCTGGCCGCGAAAGTCACGCGCGCTTTCATCGACGTCAGCCAGGCCATGCGCGACATTTGCATCGCCAATCATTTGGGCAGTCCCGATCAGCACCACGTCGTCCATTCCGGTTTCGATCTGACACGCTTCGCGAACGCGCAATGGCCGCAGGAGCCGCATCTGCTCCTGGGAACGGCCGCCGGAGAGCCTAAGCCGCCGGTAATCCTTATGCTGGCCGCACTGGAACCGAGAAAACGCCATGTAGAGTTCATTGAAGCATTTGGGCAAGTCGTCGACCGAATCCCAAACGTGCGACTGATCCTAGCCGGTGAAGGGCCGACTCGGTCCGCTGTTGAAGCGGCGATTGAACGATCCCCGTTCGCCAACAACGTTCGCATGATCGGCTACCATTGCGAGCCTGAACGACTAATCAGCCTGGCCGATGTATGTGTTCTGACGTCCATGCGAGAAGGACTGCCTCGGGTCGTAATGCAGTATCTGGCGGGTGGTCGAGCCAGCGTGGTCTCGCACCTGCCGGGCGTGGAAGAAGTGGTGAAGCATGGCGTGAACGGAATTGTGACGCCAGCAGAAGATGTTGGCGCCGCAGCGGCGGCGATCGCCGACCTTCTGCAAAATGAGCGCTATCGCGCTCAACTGGCTGCCAGCGCGAAATTCACCGACCTTTCGTCATGGGGGATGGATGCCATGTGCGACAGGGTCGAGTCGATTTATCAGTCCGTTCTTGAGTCGGCTCTCTCAGCCGCAAGGCCGAATGACCCGCGAATTCGCGATGGCCTCGCCAAGCAGACCGTAGGACTGCACGGATTTTGATCCCTTTTGCTCCTTCGACGGAGCCCAGATTTCCAAGGCTTAATTCTCGACAACGAATACCTGCCGTGACGTTCCGCCGATGAATGTCGACTGGTCCTGACGGCAGCATGACAACGGGAGTACGACGATGCGTTTGCGTGCCAACCAGCAATTTCCATCCAAGCCTTCTCTGCAGGATTGGTGCCGATGGCTATTTCCAAGATCCGGACCCGTGGCCGGCCGCATGCTCGCAATGATTGGTGGCCTCGCCATTGCCGTGGTTCTGCTCGCGGCAGACGCTTCCCATGCCGATGGCTACACATTCGACACCGGCGACGTCCTGCGAGTATCCGTGATTGGCGAGACAGCCTATCCTCTGGAAGTCGTGGTCGATGATCGGGGCTCGATATCACTTCCCATGTTGGGTGATGTCCAAGCCCGCGGCCTCAGCAGCGTTGCCCTTTCGCAGGCCATTCAGCGTGCATTCCAGCAGCAGAAGCTCATCCTCGAGCCCTACGTGAAAGTGGAGATCGGCCAGTACCGGCCATTCTTTATTTCCGGGACGGTTGCTCATCCAGGATCGTACCCGTTTCAACCCGGCATTACGGTTCGCCATGCACTCGCCATAGCAGGCGGCTTTCGGGCTACGACCGCGGGAAACACGGAGCCGGCCCTGCAAATAGCGGATCTACGCAGTGCGCGCGCAGGTCTGGCGATCGAGGAATACCGTCTGAAGGTTCGGCTTGCCCGGCTCCAGGCGGAAAGCCGACAGGACAAATCCTTCGTTGCCCCGCCGGATCCGCCAGTCGAGTTTGGCGTCCACTTGATTGACGACATCGTAGCATCCGAACAAGCGCAGTTGGACGCCCGCCTTGCCGCATATCGGGACGACATTTCCTACCTTGATGTCTCGTTGGAGCGGGCCAGGAAGGAAGCGGATATGGTCGCTGCCACTCGAAAGGAACGGGAAAAGACCGCGGACATTCAACTCGAGGAACTGCAGTCTGCCCGGTCATTGCGGGAAAAAGGCCTGGTCACCAATTCGAATGTCATGACGGCCGAACGAGCACATACCAGCTATCGCGCCGAACTTTCGCAGACCGAGCTGCAGCAGGAGCAGGCGCAGCAGGCGATGCTGACCGCTGAAAGCGAGCTGCGAAAAAAGAAGCAGAGTTATGAAATGGACTTGATCTCGCAGACCCAAGACACGCAGGTCGAGTTGGGGAAAATTCAAAGTCAAATAAGGTATGTCGCCGACAAGCTTCTCTTTATATTTACATATGGCGAACAGAGGACCTTCGACGACTTGCAAGGCTCCGTGAAGATTTCGATCTTCAGGCGCGACCAGAAAGCCGCCCACGACATCGTCGCGGATGAAAACACGGAAGTCAGAGCTGGCGACGTCATTGAAGTCTCGATTGTGGCCAACAAAGGGTTCTACGCCCCGGACACTTCCGGAACAACGGCGATCCCGAATGCGAAAGGCCCGGCGCTTCAGCCAAGCCTTATCGGTCAATAGCAAGAACACATGCCCGCTTCCTCGGTCACGGCTTCGCTTCAGGCTGCGGCCTCACTCCGCAACGATCGTGGGTTCGTTGGGCCATGATCGGGCGGACCTTTGAGGGACCAGATCATGCGTGCGTTCAGAGAACAGTAGCGGCGCGGCAGAGCTTTTCACGCCGGTCGGCGCGATCCTGGCTAACCTTTAGAGACGGAGACCTCTCATGACAGCAACAGAGCTGAAACCTCCGATTTTCCTGATCGGCAACTATCGGTCTGGAACCACAATCGCACAAAAATTAATCGGGCTGCACCCCGACATCGTCACCTGGTACGAGCCGAAAACAGTGTGGCTATACGCCGATCCGGCGCGGCGTCATGACGAATTCGTCGAAACCGACGCTACTGATAGGGTCGCTCGCTACATTCGCGGCAGATTCCTTGAATATCAGTCGCAACACGGCGACAGACAGATCATGGAAAATACGCCTGCCAATGTCCTGCGGGTGCCGTTTGTTCACAAAATATTTCCAGACGCGATATTTCTCTATATAACGAGAAATCCTTTTTCTTACATAAGCTCGATGGAACTTAAATGGCAGCGAGCTAAATCTTTAAAAGGTCTAATACGTCTCCTGAAGATGACGCCCGTGTCACAGATTCACTATTATGCAAGGGACGTTCTGAAGCAGGTGGTCACAAAAAGGCTGCTGGGGAAGAAATACACATCGATCTATGGGCCACGATACAACGGGATAGATCGGGATTTAAAGGAGAACGAGAAACTGACGGTGATCGCGCGCCAGTGGGCGCGCGGCAATCGAAAGGCTCGCGAAGACCTCGCCAAGCTGGGCAATGGCCGCGTTCTGTCTTTTCGCTACGAGGATTTGATACAGGACCCCGAGTTGGTCTTGCGGCGAATCTATGAGCATTGCGGGCTGAACTGTACTGACGATATCGTCCACAAGGCCAAGGAGATGATCGATCCCGGCCGCCAGCAGAAGTGGCTCCGCCTCGAAAAGAAGGATTTGACGGCGATCATACCGGAGATCCGGGACGAGATGGAGTTCTATCGCTACGAAATCCCTCCGCTCCTTCAATAGGGAAGGCGCGCTGGGCGGGCAAGCGAGACCGCTGCCGAGCGCCCTTGATGACCTCATGCGATCACGCAACTGCAAAATAGGTGCGGTGAAGCTGAGTGTCGAAGGGCACGGATGACCCTTACGCCGTCATCCCGGCAATGACGAAAATGACCATGGCGCCGATGATCGCGGGCGCATTGCCGAGAATCGCCTGCGGCTCGGCGGATCCAGTAGGACGCAGTGGTCGCCTTTTTGAACCGGCCGACGAGTGGAGAGAGATGTGAGCAACAATCGGCGGGGGCTGGCAAAACAGAGTGTCGTGGGCATGTTCTGGACGGCCCTGTCAATGGGCGCCCTCGCGGTCGCCGAGCTTGTCGCACTTCTCGTCCTGGCCCGATTGCTCTCGCCCAATGAGTTCGGCCTTTACTCCGCAGCGCTGATCGTCATCAAGTTTTCGGCGATCTTCCAGGGACTTGGCATTAGCCCCGCAATCGTCCAGCGCCCGGTCCTGGAAGAACGACATCTTCGGGTAGGGTTCACCTTGTCGTGCCTCCTCGGCCTTGTTGTGTCCGCCCTGGTATGGGCGATGGCACCGGCAATTGGCGGTCTGCTTCGGCTCTCCGATCTTGCTCCGATCGTTCGTGCCATCTGCTTTGTGTTCCTTTTCCAAGGCGCTTCCATGGTGGCATTGGCCGCAGCGCAGCGCGCGCTGCGGTTCCGCTGGCTGGCGCTCGTCGACGCCTGCGCCTTCGCCGCTGGCTACGTCGTTGCCGGTCCAATACTGGCTTGGCTCGGCTTCGGTATCTGGGCCCTTGTCGGCGCGCTCCTGATCCAGCAATTCATCCGCATGGTCGTGCTGCTCGCCGGCCAGCCGCATCCGATGCTACCTTTGCTGGAACGCCGCGCCACCGTCGAGTTGCTTTATTTCGGAAGCGGTTTCACCATTGCCCGGATATGCAATTACCTCGCCACCCAGGCGGACAGGCTTGTCGTGGGCCGCTGGCTCGGGGCAGATGCGCTTGGCCTGTACGGCCTGTCGTCACAGCTGATGACGACGCCGGCGGTCATCGTCGGCCAGGTTCTCGATCGAGTGCTGTTCCCGACCATGGCTCTGGTCCAGGAGCAGCCGGCGCGGCTTGCTCGTGCCTATCGCAGCGCGGTCGCGGGTTGCGCTCTGCTGGTCCTGCCGGCCAGTGTGGTCGTAGCGATCGTCGCGCCGGAGTTGGTTGCGGTCATTCTCGGGCGGGGATGGGTG